>CAJVYZ010000261.1 GCA_913009915.1 uncultured Gemmatimonadota bacterium
CGAGCTCGTCCACCTCGGCGATGCGCGATCGGGTCGACACCGGGGTGTTCAGCTTGAACCGGCGAATCTGCTCCGCCTCACGGGCCAAGCCGCGCATGGATCTGGAAATGTTGTGAGAGATCCACAGAACCAGCGCAATGGCGACGGCCAGCAAAATAAGGGAGATCGCGATACTGCGGTTGCGTACCTGGTCAGCGTGGGCGAGGATTTCGTCGCGGGGGACCACCGTGGCCAGCACCACGTCGCCCCGCCGACGGGTGGGCATCAGGGAAAGGGAGGCGATCCAGCTCCTGCCCGAGGCCGAGAAAACGAAGCTTCCGGTTCGCTCGCCGTCCGCCAGGCGTGCGCCCAGCTCCTGATATACGGGATCGTCCATCTCCGACAGCCGCGGCATTTCAACGGTTTCGCCGTCGGCACTCACCAGCAGCTGAGCGTCCCCAACCTGTTCGGACAGGGCGACGACCCTCCCGAGATCGTCCACCACCGCGATCCGGGTCGACGGCGTGACGCGTTGCTGAGCCAGGCCGGACGACAGATCCCTGAGGGTGAGATCGACACCCACCACGCCATTGCCGCGGGCCATTCGCCGGGCGAGGGTGAAGCCGACCTCGCCGGTGGTGTAGAAAACGTAGAAATCCGTGGTGATCTGTTTCTCAGCGGCGAGTGCCTCGCGATACCACTCTCGCTGGCGAGGATCGAAGTCGATGGCCTCCAGGGGGCCGGATTCCAGGAGGTTGAGTTCGTCGTCGTAGAAGAGAAGCTCACCGCGAAGAGTCACCCCCTCCTCGCGCTCGATGCTCTGAACCGCGAAGCGACTTCCCTGTGGGGCATTGAGTCGGGATGCGGCGGCGGGGGAACGGGCGAGGCTGCGGACCAGGAAGAAATCGCCGTCCTCGAAAGCCATGAAGACCGACGAGATGGCCGGCTGCAGTCGCAACGCCTCGGCCAGAACGCCGAGTGACTCGAGCCGATCCTCCGACGATGTCCTGGACGCGGCCAGCGACCTGGAGTACATGTCGACCAGGCCCTGCGCCGGCATGACCATCTGCTCGATCCTGGTTCTCGTGTGGGCGCTGATCCGCTGCATCAGAGCCTCTGCGCCCAGCAAAGCGATGCGGCGGTTTTCCACGTAGCTGAACGCGATGATCGCGGTACCGAAGGCGATCAGCACCGTGGCGAAGACGGCCCCCAGGGTGATGTGCAGTGGGAAGCGCACCCGTGAGGCGTCCACATCGTGCTTTTTGCGGCCATCGGTGGCGGATATGGCGTTCATCGGTCGCTTTCCTATCTTCTCGGCTTCCCCCTCTCCGACCCACTCAGGGCCGCGATTCCCCCGCCGTGCCCCACCCAGCACCCAGGAAAGCCTCAGTCGTTATAGGCCAATTCAGCAAGGACCATGCACGCATTCTGCCCGCCGACGCCAGCCAGCCTCTAAGAACCGCCCGCGCCGACCCTTCTAGCCCTTTTAGCCCTCTTAGCCCCTTAGCCTCTTAGCCCCTTAGCCCCTTAGCCTCTCAGCCCCTTAGCCTCCACCATATTCCCTCCTACCCCCCAAAAGGCTACAGTTTCCCCCTGCATCCATAGATATTGCTGGTACCCCCACCCGAGCCTCCCATGGAGAGCAGATCGCCGTCATGAGCAACGCCGAGAAGTACCTCCCGTCAGCCAGGGCCCAGGCCTTCCTCGACACCGTCGAAAGCCCCAAGTACGAGCGCCACAACGTCAACGGCCTCAAGCCGTTCCTGGACGGGCGCGTACCAGACGACATGCGCGGCTTCTATTCGCCGGAAGAACTCGCGGCGCTGAGCGCCCTGAAGGGCACCGAGCGGGACGTCGAGGCACGCATGCCGGTGAAGATGACCAGGCACTACTTCGACATGGCGCAGCAGAGCCCGCGGCTGCGGCGCCTGGTGAAGGCCAGCCCGGACGAAACGCGGAGCCTGGCGGGCTCGGAGGATCCCGGGTTTCAGATGGATTACAGCCCGGTCGAGGGGTTGCTGCACAAGTACGAACTTGGCCTGCTGTACGTCACCTCGACCTGTTCGGCCCACTGTCGCTTCTGCTATCGGGAAGAGTTGATCAGCCGCAAGGGAGTCGAACGCCAGGACGGGACCGTCGCCAAGAAGGGGCTCGCCAAGATCGAGGATGTCACCGGGTACATCCGGGAGCACAACCGGATCGTCGAGGAGAACGGTGGCCGACACCCGGAATCGGGCCGCGAGCGGCTGCGTGAGATGCTGCTGTCCGGTGGTGACCCGATGGTGCTGCCCAACAAGAAGTTGGCGGAATGGCTGTCCGCTCTGGCCGACGTCGGCATCGAGGCGATCCGCATCGGAACCAAGGAGATGGCGTTCTTCCCGGATCGGTTCGACGACACCTTCATTGCCATGCTCGAGGAGTTCCACGCCACGTACCCGGACGTGGGCCTGCGCATCATGGTGCACTTCAATCACCCTGATGAGTTCCTCGTCAGGGACGCCGACGGCAACTACGTCGAGAACCCCAACGGGTCGCTCAAGTGGAACGACTCGGCCAAACGCGCGGTGGAAGGGCTCACCGCGCTGGGCTGGGTGAGCGTCGAGAATCAGTCTCCCATCATCAAGGGAATCAACGACGACCCCGACGCGCTGCGCATCATGCAGCGGGCCCTGAAACGGGTCGGCGCCGAAAACCACTACTTCTTCTGCGGCCGCGACATCGTGGCCCACGAGGCGTTCAACGTCCCCATCGAAACCGCTTGGCACGTGTTGAACGAATCCCAGAAGGGGCTGTCCGGGGTGGAAACCCGCGCCCGGCTGTCGATCACCCACTACAAAGGAAAGACCGAGGTCGTCGCGGTCACCAATGAGCCCATTCCCGGCGTGCCGGGGACCGAAAACGGTGTGGTGATCTTCAAGATTCTGCGGAACGCCGCCAGCGCGCCCGACCGCGGCAAGGTGTGCATCGTGGGTCGCAACCCCGATGCCATCTGGTTCGACGGCTACGCGGACCGGGTCATCTACGACGAGGCCGGGCTGTTCGACTACGCGCGGGTAGAGGCTGCGAGCGCCGCCGCGGTTGGATCCGGCGCCGCCGGCGACTCCAAAGTCACCTCGTAGCGCCACCCAATCCCAGAGCGAGTGCAATGATTGACAAAGAAGTCGTCAGCGTCGCGGAAGCGGTGGCTGACGTGTTCGATGGAGCCACCGTCATGATCGGAGGATTTGGCGAGGCGGGCAGCCCCATCGAACTCATCCACGCGCTGATCGACCAGGGCGCCACCGACCTGACGGTCATCAACAACAACACCGGCAGCGGCGAAGTCGGCCTGGCCGCGCTGATCAAGGCCGGGCGGGTATCGAAGATGATCTGTTCGTACCCGCGCAGCACCAACTCCACGGTGTTCCCCGACCAATATCGTAGTGGCCACACGGCGCTCGAGCTGGTGCCCCAGGGCACGTTGGCCGAGCGGATTCGCGCCGGTGGCGCTGGCATTCCGGCGTTCTATACGCCGAGCGCCGTGGGTACTCCCCTGGGAGAGGGTTTGGAGCGACGGACGTTCGATGGCCGGGACTACCTCATGGTGCTTGGATTGACGGCCGACTTCGCGCTCATCAAGGGCCGGGTGGCGGATCGCCATGGCAACGTGGTGTACAACAAGACGGCCAGAAACTTCAGTCCCCTCATGGCCACGGCGGCGGCGACCACCGTCGTCCAGGCGGCCTCGGTGGTTTCCGCCGGCGAACTGGACCCCGAGGTCATCGTGACGCCGGGCATTTTCGTGCACCGCGTGGTCGCAGTCGCCAATCCGGCACACGAATCGGCACTCATCGCCGCGGGAGCGTCGTACCCATGAGCGAGCACAGCACAGTCACAGGCCTCACCCGGGACGAGATGGCGCAGCGATGCGCGCTCGATATTCCCGACGGCTCGTACGTCAACCTCGGCATCGGCATCCCCGAGCTGGTGGCCGCGCACGTGCCAGAGGGGCGTGAGTTCATCTACCACACCGAAAACGGTTTGCTCGGCATGGGCCCATCGCCCGAACCGGGCGCGGGCGACCCGGAGCTGATCAACGCCGGTAAGCGCCAGGTGACGGCCAATCCCGGGGCGGCGTATTTCAACCACGCGGACAGCTTCGTGATGATCCGCGGCGGGCATCTCGACCTGTGCGTGCTCGGCGCCCTCCAGGTCTCGCAGTCAGGCGACCTGGCCAACTGGTCGACGGGCGCGCCGGGCGCCATCCCGGCTGTGGGAGGCGCCATGGACCTGGTGGCGGGTGTCAAGACGGTCTACCTCATCACCCAGCACACCACCCGGAACGGAGAGCCCAAGCTGGTCGAGTCCTGCAGCTTTCCGCTGACCGGACTGGGCGTCGTGGATCGTATCTACACCGACCTCGCCGTCATCGACGTGGTCGATGAGGGATTTCAGGTGGTCGAGTTGAGTCCGGGAGTGAGCTTCGAGTACGTGCAGGAACGCACGGGAGCGCCGCTGATTCCGGCGGATGCGGGAACTTGCGGCTAGGTCTAGAAAATGACAGGATCGGGTTCGTGAGCGACCCTCAATCGATCAATTTCGGATTCCCGAAATGCCGGAATCCCGAAATCCCATCCGCCTCCTCTATCACCCGAACCTATTAGGCGACACTACACGAGAATGACCAAGTCGAACACCCCGTCAGCCAGCGCCCAATTGTACCAACGGGCACTCAAGATCCTACCCGGTGGCGTGAGCCGCAACACCGTCTTGCGTAAACCCCACCCGCTGTACGTCGACCACGCTTCAGGCGCCCGGATCACCGATATCGAGGGCGTCGAACGCATCGACTTCGCCAACAACATGTCATCACTGATTCATGGACACGCGCATCCGGCGATCGTCGCAGCGGTAACCGAGCAGTTGCACAGGGGCACCGCGTTTTCGGAGGGCACCGAAATCGAGGTGCGCTACGAGATCGGAAGAGGGTCGTGGAGGGAAAGAGGG
>CAJVYZ010000262.1 GCA_913009915.1 uncultured Gemmatimonadota bacterium
TCCAGGCGGAGGATGGCATGCGAGCTCTATCAGTTTGACTGGAGTTCCGTCGTGTGCTCTTCCGTTCTTGGGTTGGCTCCTGGGGCACCGGCGGCTGCGGCCTGGGCCTGTTCGGCGTCGGCGTGGCCGACCTGAACTTCACGGCCGGTTTGACCCTCGGGTTGGGCGATTTCTGGAATTGATGTAAGCGGGGACACGACAGCGAGGGCAGACGACAGCGGGGGCAGCGGGGACGACAGCGAGGGCAGCGGGGGCGGCGGGAGCAGCGGGGACGACAGCGAGGGCAGCGAGGGCAGCGGGAGCAGCGGGGGCAGTTGACTGAGCCTCTCGATTGAAGAAGGCGGCCGGTTCGTATCAGCGAGCTGGCCGCTCGTCCGTTCGGGGCTAAAGCCGCGGTTCGGCCCTGTCGCTGAAGCGACCACAACTGCCCTCGCTGCTCCCGCTGCCCTCGCTGCCCCCGCTGTCATCTGCCCTCGCTGTCAGCCTTGCCCCCCTCCCGGGACCCCATCAGTTTCACTTATCCTTTAGACTCTCCCGCGAGGCAGTACATGTCGGCTCCCGTGTTTTCTCCTGCCATCCTCCGCGGCGCCGCCCTGGCCGCGATCCTTGCCGTCGGTACCGCAACCACCGCTCTGGCCCAGGACGACGACAACCCGTGGCCCATCCAGATCGATGACGAACGCGCCACCATCATCGTTTACCAGCCCCAGCCCGAGTCGTTCGCGGGCAACGTCGTCACCGCTCGGGCGGCCTTGTCGGTTACGGAACTGGGCAAGACCGAGCCGGTGTTCGGCGTCATGTGGGTCTCCGCCCGGCTGGAAACCGACCGGGATACCCGGACCGCGCGGATCCTCGACATTGAGGTCACCGCGGTGCGGTTTCCGGAATCGACGGCCGAACAGGAACAGACCCTCGCTCGGATCATCGAAACAGAGGTGCCGCAGTGGGATCTCGAAATCTCCTTGGACCGGCTGTCCGCATCACTGGCACTGCTGGAGGAGCGGCGCGCCACCAACGACCAACTCAAGACCGATCCGCCTGTGATCCTGGTGGTCGACCACCCGGCCGTGTTGGTAACGATCGACGGCGACCCCATCATCGAAGACATCGACAACACCGACATGAAGACCGTGGTCAACACGGCCTTCGCCATCATCTACGAACCGGGGACCAAGCGCTATTATCTGTACGCCGCTGATAGCGCCTGGTACGCCAGTCCTGAAGTGTTGGATGGCTGGGAAACGACGAATGCGGTGCCCGACAAGGTGAGCGGACTGATCCCGCCCGACACCACGGAAGCCGCGTCCGATTCCACGCGTCCCGCCGACGCCGAGATACCGGCCATCATAGTAGCGACCAAGCCCACTGAGCTCATCGTGACCGAAGGCGCTCCGCAGTTCGCATCGGTCGAGGGAAGCGAACTCCTTTATCTCTCGAATTCGCAGAGCGACGTCCTCATGGACATCGACTCGCAGCAATACTACATCGTGCTGTCGGGAAGGTGGTTCCGGGCCGGCTCGCTCGAAGGGCCCTGGTCGTTCGTGGCCGCCGATTCGCTGCCGGCCACGTTCCAGGACATTCCGCCCGAATCTGAGCAGGGGCCTCTGCGTCCGTACATCGCCGGCACCGACGAAGCCAGGGACGCGGTGATGGACAACCAGATCCCCCAGACGGCGGCGGTCAAGCGGAGTGAGGCCAAGCTGGACGTGCAATACGACGGCGACCCCCAGTTCGAGCCCATCGAAGACACCGAGATGGAGTACGCCGTCAACACTCAGACCTCGGTCATCCTGGCGGAGGGGAAGTACTACGCCGTCGATGACGCCGTGTGGTTCGTGGCCGCCCGCCCCACCGGGCCCTGGGTGTTGGCCGATTCAGTCCCGGACGTCATCTATACCATGCCGCCCAGTGCTCCCGTGTACCAGGTCAAGTACGTCTACATCTACGACACCACGCCCGAGGTGGTGTACGTGGGCTACTACCCGGGCTACACCGGCAGCTATGTATACCATACCACGGTGGTGTACGGCACCGGCTGGTACTACCACCCATGGTACGCCACCTACTATTACCCCCGACCCGTCACCTGGGGCTTCCACGTCCGCTACAATCCCTGGTACGGCTGGAGCTACGGTTTCGGCTGGACCAACGGCTGGTTCACCTTCGGCATCGGCTTCGGCGGTGGATGGGGCTGGCGGCCCTGCTGTTACGGCGGCTGGTGGGGGCCGGCGCGCTACCGCGCCGGCTATCGGCACGGCTACTACCACGGCCGCCGCGCGGGGTTCCGGGCCGGGTATCGAGCGGGCTACCGGGCGGGGAACCGACCGAGCACCCGGCCAAGCACCCGGCAGAACCTGTACCGCAACCAGACCAACCGCGCCCGGACGGCACAGGCGCGGCCAGCGACCGGCAACCGCCGGCCCTCGTCCGCTGCCGGCCGGCCCAACAACGTCTACGCCGACCGCAACGGCAACGTCCAGCGGCGCAACAACAACGGTTCGTGGGACAGCCGTGGGAGCGGCAGCTGGAACCCGAATACCGGCGGCGGTAACCGCGCCGGCGGATCACCGTCCAACATGAACCGGGATTATCAGTCGCGGCAACGCGGCAGTAGCCGGACGCAGAGCTACAATCGGAGCCGCGGTGGTGGGGGAGGCCGTGGTGGCGGGGGGCGGAGGCGGTAGGGATTGGCTGGTGGCTAGTGGCTAGTGGCTGGTAGCAGTTGACTCGCGGTCGGTAGCCAGTGCTTCGGGCGGCGCTTACATTCTGGACGCGTCCACCCGCCACCAGCCACCCGCCACCAGCCACCCGCCAATGAACATCCACCTCATCGACGGCACCTACGAACTCTTCCGGCACTACTTCGCCGTGCCCAAGGTAGAGAACGCCCAGGGGCTCGAAGTCGGCGCCCTGCGTGGAGTAGTCCATTCGCTGCTGGGGATGCTCGAGGACGGCGCGACCCACATGGCCGTGGCCACCGACCACGTGGTGGAATCATTCCGCAACGACATGTGGCCGGGGTACAAGGACGGTTCCGGCATCGAACCGGAGCTGTTGGCCCAGTTCCATCCGTTGGAGGACGCCCTGCGGGCCGTCGGGATCGTGGTGTGGCCCATGGTCGAGTACGAGGCCGACGATGGCCTGGCCGCCGGTGCTGCCATGGCGCTGGCCGATACTCGGGTGGACAAGGTCATCATCTGCACACCCGACAAGGACTTGGCACAGTGCGTCGTGGCCGACCGGGTGGTGCAGCTCGACCGCCGCAAGCGCCTGGTGATCGACCGGGCCGGAGTGGTCGAGAAGTTCGGCGTCGAACCGGAGTCGATCCCCGACTACCTGGCCCTGGTGGGCGATTCAGCCGACGGTTTCCCCGGCCTGCCGGGGTGGGGCGCCAAGTCGGCCGGGGTGGTGTTGGGCCGCTACGGCTATCTGGAGGAGGTTCCCGCGGCGGTCGAGGACTGGGACGTCACGGTGCGGGGCGCCGCCAGGCTGGCGGCCACCCTGCGCGATCAAATGGAAGACGCGTTGCTCTTCAGGCGGCTGGCCACGCTTGACGTGAAGGCCCCGGTGAGCGCCAGCGTATATGAGTTGAAGTGGAGTGGCCCGGCGGAAGGCTGGCGGGAGGTTCTGGAGGGGCTGGGTCTGGAGAGTGTCGTCAGCCGGGTCGAACGGCGGTTGAAACAATGAATGCCATGAATATCGAATCACGAATATCGAATAACGAAGTTCCACCATTCCACCATACTTCGTTATTCGATATTCGTGGCACTCGACATTCGATATTCACCTAGTTCCAAGCCAGCCCAACACTAATCCCCACATACTCCTGCGCCGGCATGTCTCCCGACTTGAGGGAGTAGTTGTAGCGCACGGCCAGTACGCCGCGCAGGCTCCAATTCAGCGGGATAGACACCCCGATCTCGGGAAAGACACTGAACTGGGCCTTGGTCCGTTGAATGCGATACAGCCCCACATCGAGACGGCGTTCGTTGATGGTGACACCCGCGCCGCCGCCGAGGTGTAGTCGGGTACCCCGGCGCTTACCCAGATAGTAGTGCGCCGTGGCCTGGATGGGGAACGAATTGAGGTAGGTGTAGGGTACTCCTGTGACGTCGATCCCCGGGATCGACGCCGTTCCGACCGTTATTTCGTTGAACGTATACCAGCCGAACAACAGGCCGACGGTCAGGTTCTGGCTGAGGATCTTGCGGGCCTCGAGCGTGGCGCCGCGCCAGCTGGTGTTGTCGGTGAACTCCTTTGTGGCACCAAGAGGCACCGACACGGTATACTCGGCGCCCCACCACCAGTCACCCTGCGCTTCGGCCACCGTGGCGAAGAGCAGCGGCATGGCGATCAAGGCCAAGGCAAGTCGTTTCATCGATATGTTCCTATTGCGCGTGATCGTCATGGTGTGGCCGCCATGAGCCGCAGGTATTCGGACTGTACGAACGCCTGATTAAAAGTGCGGTCGATGCGTTCTATGGAAACCACTTCTGTCCCCTCGAAGGGCCCGTTGATTGCCCCGTTCCAAATGACCTCGATGGTGTCCGAGGCTTTGGACTGATCGACGTCGATCATGTCGATGAAGATGGTGCCGACCCGGTAGCTGCTGACCACGGTCGTGGGCCAGCCCCACCCCGGCCCACCGACGCAGCAGGGCCACCCATAGCCAGGATAGCCCCACCAAGGATAGAAGGAGTACGCCTGGTAGTTTCGGCTGGCCGTAATGGAGATCGCGGTGATGACGTCTGGCTCTGTACCGCTCGGTACTGAAACGTATCCCAGATTCACCATGTTGGTCCGCACCAGATTGATCATCTGTTGGTCGAAATCGCGCGAGATAGTCACCGTGTCGCCCGGGTTGGCGGTGTCCCGGAGATGGATAACCGTGTCGAGCTGGAAGAACGTCCGGTTCGTCTGGTAGTTGAACGCCGTGTCGTAAACGGTCGCCACCAAGTCCAAT
>CAJVYZ010000263.1 GCA_913009915.1 uncultured Gemmatimonadota bacterium
TGTGGGCCGAGGTGATGGCGTGGAAGTCACCGGTGAAGTGCAGGTTGATCTCCTCCATGGGGACCACCTGGGAGTACCCGCCGCCGGCCGCTCCGCCCTTGATGCCAAACACCGGTCCCAAAGACGGCTCTCGCAACGCTACCAGAACATCCTTACCCATCTTGCGGAGGGCTTGGCCCACGCCGACCGCGCAGGTCGACTTCCCTTCCCCGGCCGCGGTAGGACTAATACCGGTCACCAGGACCAGGCGGCCCTTTTTCTGACGGCCTTCGATGGCCCGCGGGAGGATCTTGGCCTTGGTGTGGCCGTACTGGATGATATCCTCTGGGCCCAACCCCAGATCGGCTGCCACCTCGACAATGGGTCTTAGCGTGGCGGCTTGGGCTATGGCGATGTCGGAGGGTACGGATGACAAGGTGCGCTCCTGAAATGACTGGTTCTAGAGTCCGCTAAGGGTAATAAGAAAAGATTGAATAATGAATAATGAATGCCAGCAATATTTGGAGAGTGGTGAGGGGATCGAGGGGCCTATGCAACGCCGTGTGTTTCTTCCCAGCCGAACAGACGGGCCGCGTTGGCGCCGGTGTGCTCGATGACTTGCTCCACCGGCTGCTGGCGAATGTCGGCCAGTCGCTCCACCACGTGACGCACCAAGGCGGGTTCGTTACGCTTCCCCCGCCGGGGGACGGGCGCCAGGTAGGGGGCGTCGGTCTCCACCAACAAGCGATCGTCCGGTGTGGCACGGACGGCTTCATCGAGGGTCCAGTTCTTGAACGTCACCATCCCGCTGAACGAGATGCAGTGTCCCAGATCCAGCGCGGTCCGCCACAACCCCAAGCCGCTGCTGAAGGAGTGCATGACGGCCGGCACCGCCGGATGGTTACCGAGGATAGCGGCGATGTCGTCGTCGGCCTCGCGAGCGTGGATCACGACGGGGAGTCCCAACTCGAGGGCCAGGGACAGTTGTCTTTCGAATACCAGCTGCTGGGTCGCGCGGGGCGAGTGGTCGTAGTGGTAGTCGAGGCCAATTTCGCCGAGCGCCACCATCCCGGGATCGGGCGCCACCGACCGCAGCCAGTCGGCGGTATCGTCCGACCACTCTCGTGCGTCATGGGGGTGAACGCCGGCGGTGAACCCGATGCGGGCATCCTCCCGGGCCATGGTCCGGCCAAGTTCGGTGGACGCGCGCGTTTCCCCAATGATGACGAGGCGTGACACGCCGGCGTCCCAAGCGCGGCTGACAACCTCGGCCCGGTCGTCCGCAAAGGCGCGGTCGCCGAGGTGGCAGTGCGAGTCGACCAGCACGATGGGCTAGCTGACTGTCTGCGGCCGTTTCCGCTTGCTGGTTGTTCCCGGCGCTGCGGACTTGATGCCTCGCACCTGGGCGCCGGGCCAGCGCCGCTCGATAGCGAGCAGCACGGGCGAGGCGATGAAGATAGAGGAGTACGTGCCGACCACGATGCCGAACAGCATGACCATGGCGAAGGGCCGCACCACTTCCCCACCGAGCGTGGCGAGCGCGAGCAACACCGCGAACGACGTGCCGCTGGTCAAGGCGGTCCGCGGGAGGGTCTCGTTGATGGAGGAGTTGAGGATCCCCACGAAGTCTTCCCGCTTGGAGCGACGGAGATTTTCCCTGACCCGGTCGAAGATGACGATGGTGTCGTTGAGCGAGTACCCGACCACGGAAAGGAGCGCGCCGACCACGAACAGGCTCACCTCGATGCGGGCAATGGAGATGAACGCCACCGTGGCCAGAATGTCGTGCACGGTCGCGGCTACGGCCGCGGCGCCGAAGCGCCACTCGAAGCGATACCACAGGTAGAACAGCACGGCGACGAACGAAAGGAGGATGGCCAAGAACGCCTTCTGCCGCAGTTCCCCGCCGACCTTGGGACTAACGGCTTCGGCCAGGAGGACTTCCCACTCACCGCTGCCGAGTGCCACGTCCAGGGCGGCGGTTACCGCATCGACCGTGGCCTGCGTATCGTCGGCATCGGCCCCTTCCACCGCGACCCGCGCCCGGATGACGAACTCGGTATCGCTGCCGAACTGGACGATCTCGGCGTTTGACACGCCGTTGTCGCTCAGTGCCTGGCGCATGCGCGCCACGTCGGCCGGCTCTACCGTGCTGATCTGCATCATGGTACCGCCGGTGAACTCGACGCTGTAGTTGAACCCCAACAAGGGTTCCAGCAACATACCCGGGATGATGACGGCCGCACTGATCCAGTAGGCCAGGCGCCTCGATCCGAGGAAGTCGATCTTGGTATTGGAGAACAGTCTCATGGTCAGATGCTCAGGGTGATCATGGTGGGTTTCCGATCGATCCAGATCATGAAGAAGGTTCGGGTGACGAAGATGGCGGTCACCATCGAGGCGAGGATACCCATGATCAGGGTCACGGCAAATCCCTTGACCGGTCCGGTCCCGAACTGGAACAGGAACATCGCCGTCAGAATGGTGCTGACGTTGGAGTCCACGATGGCACTCATGGCGTGGGCGAAGCCCTCGTCTATGGCCAGGCGCACCGTCTTGCCCAGTGCCAACTCCTCTCGAATGCGTTCGAAGATGAGCACGTTGGCGTCCACGGCGATCCCGATCGACAGCACCAGCCCGGCGAGTCCCGGGAGGGTCAGCGTGGCATTGATGGCGGCGAGCCCACCCATGGTGAAGAGGAGGTAGAACCCGAGAGCCAGAATGGCCACCGCGCCGGCCATGCGGTAGTAGGAAATCATGATGACCACGACGAGCAGCATGCCCACCAGGCCGGCGGTGATGCCCGCCCGTTTGGAGTCTTCGCCCAGGCTGGCTCCCACCTGACGCTCTTCCACGATCTTCAGCGGAACGGGGAGCGCGCCCGCCTTCAGCGTCAAGGCCAGGTCTCGGGCTTCGGTTATCGAACGTCCATCGAGGGTAATTTGTCCCCGCCGGTCGATGCGGCTCTGGATGACCGGCGGTTGGCCCTGCACCCGGTTGTCGAGCAGGATGGCCATGTAGTCACCCACGTGGGCCTGGGTCAGCCGCCCGAAGCGGCGCCCGCCGGTACGGTCCAACTCGAACGTCACGATCGGCCCGTTGGTCACCTGGTCGAGGCCGGCCTGGGCATCGACCAGGTGCTGCCCGTCCATGATGGCGTCCTTCTGCAGCACGTAGAGGAACCGGTAGCTTTGCACGCCAACACTGGTCGGCTCGAAATTCCAGCGGAACTCCAGATCACGCGGCAACAGGCGCCGTACGTCGGGAACGCGCAGCAGACTGTCGACGCGCGGGAAGGCGGTTTCGGGAACTAGGTACTCGCCGGGAACGAACCCGCTGGTCGAAATCAGGCCCGCAAGCGTGCCCCCGATCAGCAGGTCGTCGGCCACCCTGGTGGTGTCCTGCCCCGTGGTATCCTGGGAGGCGGAGTCGGCCGCGGCGGAGTCGGTGCCTCCGCCCCCGAGGAGAACCTCGACCGCCGACGGCTGCTGCACACCGGGGCTGGTGCCGCCGGCGTCGAGCCCCAGGCGCCGGATGACCCGGTCCATGGCCGGGAGGACGTTTTCGAGCGCCCCGGTCTCGTCGGTGATCTTGAACTCGAGGAAGGCGGCCTGTTGCACGATCGCCTTGGCGCGATTGGGGTCGTCGATGCCGGCCAGCTCGACGACGATCCGGTTGTCGCCGACTTTCTGGATCAACGGCTCTGCCACGCCGAACTCGTCGATGCGTTTCCGCAGAATCGTCAGAGCCAGATCGATGTCCCGCGCCCTATCGGTGGACACGCGCTCCGATTCGTCGAGCTCCAGTCCGAGGTGCATACCCCCCTTCAGATCGAGTCCCTTGTTGGGGGGCATGATCGTGACCACCGTGTCTTTCATGGCGCCGGTTTCGGTCCGCACCCGAATGGTCTGCTGGCGTGGCAGGAGATTGTACACGCTCACCAGGACCAGCACGGCGATGAGGATCATCCGACTTCGAATCGTGGTAAACATCTTCACCCAAAGGTTACGCGTAAAACGCTGGTCGTTGTGTCAACTCGCCCGCAGAACGTCCAGAGCCGCGGTCCGGTCTTGGTTCAACTGCCGAGTCAACTCCTCGGCCGACCGAAACTTCTTCACGTCCCGTAGCCGCTTCACCCACTCCACCCGCAGCCACTGGCCGTAGAGGTCGCCCTCGAATCCGAAGAGGTGCACCTCGAGCGACCTGCCACATTCGCCGAACGTCGGTTTGCCACCCTGGTTCATCATGGCACCGACCCGCCCTCCGGCCCACTCCACCCACGCCGCGTAGACGCCGTCGGGGGGCAGCAACTTCTCCGGCGGCACGGCGTCGAGGTTGGCGGTCGGGACGCCGATGGTTCGGCCGCGTCCCTCACCTCTCGTCACCCGGGCACTTACCTGATACGGCCGTCCCAACAACCGCCCGGCGGTTACCAGATCGCCCCCGGCGATGGCCCGGCGGATGTGGGTGCTCGACACCGGGAATCCGTGGTCACCTACGGCATCTACCACGTCGACCACGAATCCGTCGGACTCCCCCAACCGCTTGACGGTATCTACTCCTCCGCTTCGCCCTCGACCGAACCCGTGGTCGTACCCGATCACCAGCTCTTCCATATGATACCGTTGGCGCAGGATCTGCCGCACGAACGTCTCGGGACTCATCGCGGCTATCGCCCGATCGAACCTGAGAAAGATGGCGTAGTCCAGTTCCGTCTGCGCCAGGATCTCGCGCCGTTCGCGCCCGGTGGTCAGGAGCGGCGGTGCCGCGGCCGGATTGACCACCTGGAGCGGGTGTGGCTCGAAGGTGACCAGCACGCTGCGGCGACCGCTGGCGCGCGCCCGCTCGACGATCTCATCCAGCACCGCCCGATGTCCCAGGTGGACACCGTCGAAGGTCCCCACCGTGACAACCGTCCCCTTGGGGAGCGGCGAGATCGGAAGAGCACACGTCTGAAC
>CAJVYZ010000264.1 GCA_913009915.1 uncultured Gemmatimonadota bacterium
GGGTGTTGTTTTGTGTTTTAATGATCAGGCGCCCACCGCGATCTACACTCTTCCCCTACGCGACGCTCTTCCGATCGCAGGGTGTCTCCCGCCTCGAGGAACCACTGGCCGTGATACCAGGGACCCACGACCAGAAAATTCTTGTCCGCCGAGTCGTCGGTTTCCATGGCGGCGTAGGCGTTGGTGGTGCCGTAGATGTCTTCCTGGTCCCACCAACCACCGACGCTGAGCGTGGGGATCGGGGCGTTCGTCAGGCGCAGCGGAATCGACCGCGCGCTCCACACACTGTCGTAGGTCGGGTGCGTGGCAAAGAGCCGCCAGGTGGGCCAGGCATCGGCGCCGACCGCGGCTGCTAGCGCCGAGAGGGTGGGAAACGACAGATACCAGTCGTAGGTGTCGTAGCGACCGGGCTCGGGCGCGATGCTCCGGTCCGAGCTGGCTTCCATTCCCCAGGCGTACTCCAGGCCGTAGGACAGCCGGAACGCACCCTGATGAAAGAAGTCGTCGCCCATCCAGATGTCGCCCATGGTGGCCTGCGGGCTCAGCGCCTTGATGGCCGGGTGCGGCTCGAAGGCCGTCGCGTTGGCCAGCCACCCGGGATAGGAAATGCCCAGCTGGCCGACGCGGCCGTTGTTGTCGGGCACGTTGTCGAGCAGCCACTCGACGGTGTCCCACGTATCGGTGGCTTCGTCCACGCAGCCGGGGCCGCGCTGAGCACACGCCGGGCGGTTCATCACAAAGGTGCCCTGCGATTGGAAGCGACCGCGAATGTCCTGGAACACGAAGATGTAGCCTTCCTCGATCAGTTCCTGGAAACCGTACTCGATCCCGCTGGTGCCACCCCAACCGGCAGTGCCATAGGGAGTGCGCGAGAGGATGAAGGGGAGTGGATCGTCGGCACGCTTCGGTGCCAGGATCACGGTGAAAAGCTCGACGCCGTCCCGCATGGGAATGCGGACCTCCCGGCGGTCGAACAGCCGGGATAGTTGAACCTCGCCGGTGGATTGGGCCGCAACCGGACGGCTCGAAGCGCAGAGCAGTACGAGGGCCAGCCATCGGGCCATGGACATGATGCGGGTCTCCAGGTCTGTCATTTAGTCACCAGGTCTATAAGAGATAGCGCGCGGACGGCCGAAGCATGCGGCGGATCCGGATGGTCACGGTGCGGTATGCCGTTTGCTCGGTCGTTTGTCCTTGAGGCTCTCAGCGAGGTAGACGGTCGCCATACCACCTTAGCCGCCTGCTCTCGCTGCCCCCGCAGCCCCCGCCGCCCTCGCTTTTCTCACCGGTTCACCTTGGCCTTGAGCTCCTCGAACCAGTTCTCCACGTAAATCACCTCGGCGTCCGCCTGGGCGCCAATCTCCCTAATCATCAGGAACCTGGAATCGTCCGGCGCCACATCGTATTGCTGGCGGTTGCGCGCTGCGCGATACCCCTCGAGCGAAAACAGCGTCCGGGGCGTCCCCGGCAGGAGGGTGGCGCCGGGAGTCATCTCGACTGCCATGAACTGGTTGCCGCTCTTGTAGAACAGTTCCCGGCCGCTGTGGGCCCAGCGCGGCTCGGTGCCACCGTTGCGCGAAATGAGACGACGAGAAGACATGCTGGGGAACGGGGCGACATAGATTTCGCGAGCGCCACTGGAGCCGGAGGTGTAGGCGAGCCATTGCCCGTCCGGGGAGAGGGCGATTTGCGACGTGAGTCCCTGGTCAACCACCAACGGCACTAGCGCCGTATCGCCGGTTAGTCGCCGACCCCGGACGTTGGACTTGCCATCCTCGTCGGACCGGACAACCAACCACTCTCCATCCGCCGTGAACTCGACCTCCCACAGTCCGAAGGTGTGCCGCATGAGCAACTCCGGAGGGGCACTGCCGTTCACCGGCATCAGGTACACATCGTAGTTGTCGGGACCCTCGCCACCCCGTCGGTTCGAGAGGAAAGCGAGCGACCGGCCGTCGGTGGTCCAGAAGGGACGCCAGTTCACCAAGCCGTCCTGGGTCAGCTGCTGCCGCCTGCCGTCGGACCGCCAGATCCAGAGGTGGGTCGACCCGTAGCTGAGCGAGACCGCCAAGGCCTCACCATCGGGCGACAGCGCCGGATACTCGAACGTGCCGTGCCACGTGGAGTCGCGCGGCGTAGCCGCGCCGTCGCGCGTCACCCACACCAATTCGGATTCACCGCCGCCGGCGGCGCCAACGGAGTAGAGCACGCTGCCTGACGCCGAGATGGCGAAGGTCGTCGGCGCCACATCGTCGATGACCGGGATGGCCCCGGTGGTGAACTCGAGACGATCGAGATCGAATCCCGCGGCGAACAGCCCGCCGGCCCGGTCGGTGTAGAGCAGGTGCCCGGTTGGCGAATACCAGGCTCCCGCGGCATTGGGCACCAGCTCATGGGCGCTATCGGCCGCAAAGTCGAACACCTTGACCGAGGAGGAGAGGGCACAGTTGCCCGGGCATTCGGTAAACAGGATCCCCCGGCTGCCGGGCAAGGCGGATAAATGAGCCACGGCCCGGCCCGCGCCCCCCACTCCGCTGATCTTTCTGGTTGTGCCTGAAGGCAACGGGGGGCCGCTCCCACGTTCCCCGATGACCGCGCTGGGACTGCTGCCGTCGGCGGGGACTCCCATGAGCTGGGAATTGTCATTCCCCATGTAAATGATGGTGTCGTCGTCCAGCCAGGTTGCCGACTTGTAGGTCCCGTTGACGTTCTCCGAGAGGGTGAGCGAGTTGCCTCCCTCGATCGGGACCTTCCGAACCTTGCCGTCTACGGTGAGATATCCGATCCATCGGCCGTCGGGCGAGAAGAATGGCGACTGGGCTCCCTCGGTCCCGGGCAACAGCGTCGGCGTTCCCTCGCCCCGCAGCTTGCGGAACAGATAGAGGTCGCCACCGACCGAATCGGAGAAGACGATGCTCGAGCCATCCGGGGCGATGGCCGCCTGCGTCGCGTGGCCGGCGATGCCGGGGGAGAGCTGCTGCTCGAGGGGATGCTGCCACAGCACCACTCGCTGGCGACTGGGGACGATGTCGGGAGTAGGACGCAGCCACGCTGCCGCCGCCACGGCGAGAAGGACGGCATTGGCGGCCAGGGCCATCTGCCACCGGCGCTGGGACACCAGCCCCGATTGGGCCGCTATCGACACCGCTCCACTTGGCATACCCGGGGTGGTGAACCCGGCGTCGCCGAGCGCCTCCGCCAATTCCCGGGCGCTGGCGAACCGGTCCGCCGGCAGTTTTTCGAGTGATTTGGCGACGGCGGCTGCCACGTTCGGCGGCACCGACTTGCGGAGTTCGGTCACCAGACGAGCCTCGTCGGCGATGATCTTCATGACGATTTGCTGCGCCGATGAGCCGGTGTGTGGCGGATCACCCGTGAGCATCTCGTACAGAACCGTGCCGAGCGAATAGACGTCCGACCGGCCGGACAAGTCCTTCTCGGCCGTAGCCTGCTCGGGGCTCATGTAATGAGGTGTGCCGAGCGAAAGCCCTGTCTCGGTCATGCGACCGCCCGCCGCCGCACTGACCGCCAGGGCGATACCGAAGTCGGCCACCATGGGCCGGCCGTCGTGCAGCAGGATGTTCTCCGGCTTGATGTCCCGGTGGATGATTCCCTGCCGGTGGGCATAGTCCAACGCATCCGCCACGTCGACGGTGATCTTGACCGCTTCTTCGATGCCGAATTGGGTTTCGCGATCGAGCTTGGACCTGAGTGTCTCACCCTCGATGTAGGGCATGACATAGTAGAGGAAAGAGTCGGCCTCGCCCGAGTCGAACAGCGGCAGGATGTGCGGGTGCTGCAGGCCAGCTGTGGTGGTAATCTCCTGCACGAACCGCTCGGCGCCGAGCACGGCGGCGAGTTCGGGCTTGAGCACCTTGACGGCTACCTGGCGCTTGTGCTTGAGGTCCTCGGCCAGGTAGACGGTGGCCATGCCGCCTTCTCCAAGGCGGCTGAGAATCTGGTAGCGGTCGGCGAGGGCCGAGGAGAGACGTTCGGTGGAGTCGGTCATGTTGCCACGTAAAGGCTCGTCGCTGAAGCGACGGCTCGGCTGATGTCACTAAAGTGACCGACTGGCTCCGACGTTACACGTCGCTTCAGCGACATCAGCCGAGCCGCGGCTCTCAGCCGCGCGTACGCACCGTAGCTGTCGGCCAAGACCGAGGAAAGGCGCTCAGTGGATTCGGTCATCGCGCAGCTCTGCCCCGCAGTTCCTCGAGCCAATTCAACACCACGTGAATTTCCCTGGCCGGTGCATCGGGATTGTGGGCGGGGTAGAGGAAGCGCTGCCCGTCGGCGGACACACTGAAGCCGAAGTCGAGGGTTGCGAGATCGGGTCTGACGAAGAGTGGTCGGGGAGCCGTCCAGTCGAACCGATTCCCGGTGGATATCGTCGAGGCCATCAGGGTGTCACCGTTCAGGAAAAAAAGTTCGCCGCTCTCCGCAGACCACAGCGGTAGTCGTCCGCCGTTCACGGAGACCTGCTGCTTGCCCGCGAGTTCCGGATAGGAAGTCACGTACACCTCCACGCGCCCCGTTTCGGAAGATGTATAGGCGAGCCAGCGTCCGTCGGGTGAGAAATCAGCGAAGCCCGTCTGATTGCTGACCGTATCGACTCGCTGGCTTTCGAGGTGGAGTACCAACAGTACGTTACCGCCACTGAGCACGATGGCAGCGCCATCGGGCGACCACGCTTCGGCCTGGACGAACCCATCCGTGGCCGCGTAGACTTCATCAACCAGATCGGAAGAGCACACGTCTGAACTCCAGTCACACTGATATATCTCGTATGCCGTCTTCTGCTTGAAAAAAAAAAAAAAAAAAAAGAAAGCAAAAAAAAAAAACAAAAAAATGAAAACACTAACTGGATTTTTTAATACTAAAAAATAGATACAGTCAACACGCGACACAACG
>CAJVYZ010000265.1 GCA_913009915.1 uncultured Gemmatimonadota bacterium
GGGGGGAGGGCGGTCTAGAGCCAGCGACGACAGGTGTAGCTATTTTTTTTTTTCAAGCAGAAGACGGCATACGAGATATATCAGTGTGACTGGAGTTCAGACGTGTGCTCTTCCGATCTAGACGTGGCGTTCATCGTCTCGCGCTGGACCGGTATTCCGGTCACCAGGCTGCAGGAAGCCGAGGCCGCGCGCCTGATGCGAATGGAAGACGAGTTGCACGAATCCGTGGTCGGGCAGGACGAGGCCATCCGGGCCGTGGCCCGCGCCATTCGTCGCTCACGGGCCGGCCTGAAGGATCCCGATCGCCCGATCGGCTCGTTCATCTTCTGCGGCCCCACCGGGGTCGGCAAGACCGAACTGGCCCGGGCCCTCGCCAACTTCCTGTTCGCCGATCCCGCCTCGCTGATCCGGGTCGACATGTCCGAGTACATGGAAAAGTTCTCGGTGTCGCGCCTCATCGGTGCGCCCCCGGGATATGTCGGCTATGAAGACTCCGGTGCGCTCACCAAGGCCGTCCGGCGGAAGCCGTATTCGGTCGTGCTGCTGGACGAAATCGAAAAGGCCCACCCGGATGTGTTTAACATTCTCCTGCAGGTGCTCGACGAGGGGCATCTGACGGACAACTACGGCCGCGTCATCGATTTCAAGAACACGGTCGTGATCATGACGTCCAACGTCGGTGCCAAGGACATCATGCACAGCAAGGGACTCGGTTTCCACTCCGGCGATGCCAAGCAATCGTTCGAGGTCATGTCGACCAAGATCAAGGACGAACTCGAGCGGGTGTTCAACCCCGAATTCCTCAACCGGTTGGACGACACCATCGTGTTCCATCCGTTGACCAAGGAGCACATCCGCCAGATCGTGCTCATCCTCCTGCGGGAGGTCGAGCAGCGGCTGGGCGACAACGTGCGGCTCACTCAGCCCGCCATCGAATTCCTCGTCGAGAAGGGATACGACCAGAGCTTTGGCGCGCGGCCGCTCAAGCGCACCATCCAGAAATACATCGAAGACCCGCTCAGCGAACAAATCCTCCTGGGTGAACTCGCCCGCGGTGACGAGATCGACGTCGATATCGCGCCGGAGGGTGACCACTTGGTCTTCAGTGCCCTGACAGGATCGCAAGCCTAGTCGCCCCGGGGTCGCTCCGGCGGCCCCGGACGTTATCCCCTCCGCATACTCCCGCATGCTCCGTTTCAAGCGCCTCCTGCTTCCTATCGTCGTCTGGGCCGGCGTCGCGACCTCGGTCGCGGCCCAGAACATTCCCACCATCGCCGTCGACAGCGTAGCCGTCGGGGGCAACGACCGGCTGACGGAGGCGCAGATCATCGGGACGGCTGGCCTGGTCACCGGGATCCCCATCAACTATCGGGACATCCAGCGGGCCATCACCAATCTCATGCGCACCGGGCAGTTCGACGACGTGATCGTGGAGCAACGGGGTGGAGTGGGACGGGTCATTCTCGTGTTCATAGTCACCGAGCGCCCGCTGCTCGGACAATGGTTCATCGACGGCAACGCCCAGCTGTCCACCCGGTCTATCAAGGACCGTGTGAAAATTCGTGACGGCCGGCCCATCGACCGCGACGGAGTACAGCGCGCCCTCCTCGCCATCGATTCACTGTATACCGAAAAGGGATACTACGCCGCTCGGGTCACCGCCCGCGAGATCATGTCCTCGCCACAGAGCGTTGATCTCATCTTCGAGATCTTCGAGGGTGAACGGGTGGCGGTCAGCCAGGTTGTCATCTCGGGCAACGAGCACTTTACCGACGAGGAAATCGTCGATCACATGGCGACCAGGCCCGAGGGGTTCTGGTGGTTCCGCAAGGGTGACTACGACGAAGACAAGCTCGAACGCGACCTGCGCGAGCGGCTGCCAAGGTTCTACGCCCAACACGGCATGATCGATTTCCGGGTGACGTCCGATACCCTGGTCCCGGATCCCGGGTCGGGCAAGGGCACTCTGCACATCACTGTCGATGAAGGCGATGTCTACCTGGTCGGGGACCTGCGGATCAACGGAAACCGGCGCTACCGCAGTGAGGAATTGGCGCGGCACTACCCCTTTGGCGGCCCCAACGCACTGCTGCCGCAGGGCGCCGGAGCGGCCATGGCCTTCGACCGATCCGCCTGGGAGGCCGCCACCGAAGACGTTCGCTCGATTTACGCCAACAACGGATACATCTACGCCGTCGTCACCCCCCGGGAGACCCGCGGCACCACCGAAGACGGCGGCCGTTACGTCGATCTGGCGTGGACCATCCAGGAAGGCCAGCCGGCGACCATCAACAAGATCGTCATCGTGGGGAACGACGTGACCTACGAATCGGTCATCCGGCGGACCATCGCCATGGTCCCCGGCCAGTTGTTCAGCCGGGAAGCGCTGATCAACTCGTATCGCAGCATCGAAAACCTCGGATTCTTCCAAAGCCCCATGCCGCCGCCCGACGTCCAGCCGGTAAACGGCGTCGGTCCCGACGTCGATGTCATTTTCCGCGTCGAGGAAAAACGCACGGGGAACATCAACTTCGGAGCGTCGCTGGGGCAGGGTACCGGGATCGGCGGCTTCCTGGGACTGGAAGAACCCAATCTGTTCGGCAAGGGCAAGCGGGGCCGGCTACAGTGGCAATTCGGTCGGAACATCAATGATTTTACGCTGTCATACACCGACCCGGCCATTCGCGAGAGTCGCATCTCCGGCACCCTGACGTTGTTCAACTCCCGGTCTCGGTTCGTCGTGGGGGATCTGGGCACTCGTCGGGCCGAAGGCGGGCAATTCCAAATCGGGTTCCCCCTCATGGGAGCGCGTTTTACCCGTGCGTTCGTCTCGTACGGACTCCAGCGGATCCGCTTTACCGGGGGCTCGGTGGACTTGCGGGACCGGTTCTCCTGTTCCAACTGTACCCGCAGCACCGTCGGCCTGAGCGTCATCCGCGACACCCGCGTTGGTCTCCCGTTCCCGATAGCGGGTATGCAGATCACCGGCCGTCTCGAGTTCAATGGTGGCCCCATTCTGGGCGGCACGGGAGATTACACCAAGACCGAATTCGAGGGTCGCTGGTACACCCCACTCGGGACCATCGGGGGACAGGGCGAGTTCGGTGGTGGCATGGGACTCGTCTTGGGCGTCACCGGAAGAGTCGGGTTCATTTTTGGCGATCCCGGCCCGTTCTTTACCCAGATGTACTCCATGGGCGGCACACAGTTCGGCTTGCCATTACGGGGGTACGATGAATTCTCCATTACGCCCAACGGCTACGACCCGTTCGCCAGTGGCGGACGCGCCAGCCCCAATGCCTTTGGACAGTCCTACGCCGCCTTCACGGCCGAAATCGGCCTGCGGATCAGCTCGGCGCTCTATCTCAACACCTTCATGGACGCGGGGAACGTGTATCGAACCGCGGCGCAATGGGACCCCACCAGCCTGCTCCGTGGGGCCGGCGTCGGCGCTGCCTTCATCTCGCCCCTGGGGCCTCTGGGACTCGATTTTGCGTATGGCTTCGACAGGCGCGATGTATTCGGCGCGCCGAAGCCAGCATGGAAGCTGCACTTCAAGCTTGGTAATTTCTTCTAGGCCGGCATCTTGCCCCGGAATGGAGTGACACATGAAACGTCTGATCACTAGCCTCATCGGCCTCACCGCCGTCGTTCTGATAGCGACACCTACGGCTCTCGCCGCCCAGGTCGGCGTCAAGATTGCCTTCGTCGATTCGCGCCTCATCCTGCAGCAGACGCCCGGCTACACCGCGGCTGATTCGCAGTTCACTCGCGAGCTCGGTTCCTGGCGCGCCGAAGTCCAGCGGTTGCAGGCCAGCCTCGATTCCGCGGCACGGAGTTTCGAGCAGAGTTCGGTCATCCTGAGCCCCTCCGCCCGTGACGCCAAGCGCCAGG
Organism: uncultured Gemmatimonadota bacterium; assembly: GCA_913009915.1. Classification (GTDB taxonomy): domain Bacteria; phylum Gemmatimonadota; class Gemmatimonadetes; order Gemmatimonadales; family GWC2-71-9; genus N074bin45. Next base: position 3,895 of record CAJVYZ010000265.1, read on the forward strand.
ACCTCATTCAGCAGCAGGCAACCTTGGAAACCCGGGCGGCGGACCTGGAGACCCGGGCCGCGACGCGCCAGCGGGAGTTGCTGGATCCCATCGAGCAACGCGTCAACCTGGCCATCGAACAGGTGCGCGCTTTGGGGAACTATGCCATGATCTTCGACGTAGGCAGCCCGGGAAGCGGCATAGTCGCGGCCGACCGGTCGCTCGACCTGACCCAGGTCGTGATCGACGAGTTGACGAAACCTGCCAACTAAGCTCGTGACCAGCCTGACTGGGCAGGCGGTTGCCGACCTCGTCCACGGCCGCCTGCACGGACCGGGAACCATGACGCTCAGCCGGGTGGCCGCCTTGGATCGTGCGGGTCCGGACACCCTCTCCATTCTCTCCTCTCCCAAATACCTCGATCAGTTCCGCCGGTCGCGGGCTGGGGCCGTGATCGTGGCGGCCTCCTTGGCCGGCGAACCCGAGGGTCCCCAAACCCGCATAGTGGTGGAGGACCCCACGGAGGCGCTGCTCGTCGTGGCCCAGCAGTTCGACGAGCAGGTAGACCAGCCCGCCGGCGTGCATCCCAGCGCCATCCTCGGAACCGGCGTACGCCTGGGGCACGGGGTCTCGGTGGGGCCCCACTGTGTCCTGGGGAACGACGTCCAGTTGGGTGACGGATGCCGTCTCGGGCCGGGTGTCGTTCTCGGAGACGGTGTCACCCTGGGGGACACCACTGTCCTCGAATCGCGAGTGGTGTGCCACTGGGGGACGGTGATCGGGAACCGGGTGCTGGTCCAGGCGGGGGCCATCCTCGGCGGTGTCGGGTTCGGCTTCCACACCGGCGAGGCGGGTCACCGGCGCCTGCCGCACGTGGGGCGTTGCGTCATCGAGGATGAAGTGGAAATTGGCTCCAATACCTGCATCGACCGAGGGAGCCTCGACGATACCGTCATCGGCGCGGGCACCAAGATCGAGATCGGAAGAGCGGCGTGTAGGGAAAGAGGGTAGATCTCGGTGGTCGGCGGAACATTA
>CAJVYZ010000266.1 GCA_913009915.1 uncultured Gemmatimonadota bacterium
AATTCAATATTTTTATTCATTTTTTTTTTTAATGATACGGCGACCACCGAGATCTACACTCTTTCCCTACACGACGCTCTTCCGATCTCACCACTTTGTAGCAAACGCTCCAGTTCCGCATGATTGCCTACCGGAATGATAAATAAATCCTCAACCAAATCATCTTCCAGTTGGCTGATAAGATAAACGTCTGCCCAGTCAACGCAATCAGCAAGTTGTGTGGCGGAAATGAAATCCACAGGGGCAAGTTCTTGAAGGGGCCGCAACACGTCGCGGGGATTCTCGTGCATTCGAATCAGTTCGATTCCGGCTTGTAAATCGGCGTCCAATTCGGAGAGGATCACGATTTTGCCTCCCTTGCCGACAATCCGACGAGCCATTGACATCGCTGAACAGACCTGTTTCCAGCCGTGCCCGCCAGATCCACAATCGACACCGACCACAACAATCTCGGGGCGTGTTTCGATTGGTACGAGCCAGTTTTCTTCGAGCCGTTGTTTCCCTTGTTGGAAGACCGATTCGCAGATGCCCGCCAAAATTTGGGATGCCCTCCCTTTCGCACCTGGTATGACCTGCACGCTGAATTGTGTTCCCAATAGCCAGCCTATTTCGTCAATCATCCGCCGTAACGGCCGCTCATCGTCGGGACTTAGCTCGCGGTGCCCTTGTCCGATCGCTCGTTCGCGTGCTTCGGTCGACGAGAGACCGGGATAGAAAACGCTGCTGGTCCCCCGAAATCCGATCACCGGGTCGTAACCGATCACGCCAATCGAGACGACGACATCGGCATTAACCACATCGCGGGCCAAAAAGACACGCTCGCCCAACGTGGTTGTTGCCAAGTAGGTTTGCTCGTCATCTTGTTCGGGCTTGTGGATTTTCCAGAGAATCTGCTGACGCGCGTTTTTGGAAAGGAGTGAACGCGGGTCGTTGCCGATGTTGGGAGGTTGAACAGGCGGACGGCGGTACGGTGTTTTTTTTTTTTTTTTTCAAGCAGAAGACGGCATACGAGATATATCAGTGTGACTGGAGTTCAGACGTGTGCTCTTCCGATCTCGCCGCCCAGGCGGGAACGGGTGGGAGGACCAAACGGGCCAAGCGGAGGACCGCCAGGGCCAGTCCCGCATACAAGGCTATGCTCACCGCGTGAAACAGCGCGGGATCTCCCCCGCCAACGGCCCACTGGATGGCGAACGCAGCGATGGACGCCGGTCGGTACAACCCGACGAAAGGTGGGGGCCAGAATTCCTGGCCGAACGCCTGCCATAGTGCGGCCAGCGTGTGGACATTGGGATTCTGCCGAATGATGGCGAGGCTGTCGAACACAAGATCGTGCCCCACCACACTGAGGGCTGGTACCACGGCCAGAAGCATGATCGCCACGTCTCCAAGCCATGGCTTGGCGTGGAAGATGCCTCCACTGCGGTGCTCGGAAGCCGGCATCGAGGAAGCGTTCCTATTCCATGGTGACGCGCACGGCGCCGGGTGGGGCATTCACGGCGAGGGCGCTGTCGGCGGTGATGAGTAATGGACCGAACACGGCGTTGTTCCATCCGCCGGTGATTGCAACCCGCGCTTCCACTGCCGCACGCCGGTAGTCTCCTTCATACAGCAAACAGGCGATCAACGACTGGCGGACCTCGTTGTACTCGATGCTCGCCGACTGGGCCAGGGTGTTGTCGTACGCCTCGATCGCCTGGGGGCACAGCCCCGAGGAGCGGTAGAGGTTGCCGCGGTCCTGGTACACCTTGGCCGTGCGGCGGGCCAAGATCGTTCCGTCTTCCATCTCGGGGAAAAGCCGAATGGCTACCCGGTACTCGGTCTCGGCCTCCTGCCCGCGGCCCAGCTGCGCCAACAGGTCGGCGTACCCGTAATGTGCCTCATAGCTCAGCGGTGCGTCGATCGTTGTCTGCTGGTAGAGGGTGAACTGATCCCGCCAAACGGGGTATCGGGTAACCGTCCTGCCGATTCCCAGGCCGAGCAGAACGACCAGGGCTACTGTCGGGAAATGCCGGTAGCGGCTCGATGTCGCGGCACCCAGTTCCGCGAGCCATCCCAGGGCCACCCCAGCCAGGATCACCACTCCGACACTGGCCAGCAGCAAGGTCCGCTCGGCCAGGATGACACCCGTGGGTACCAGGACGTTGTGCACCGGGAACAGCGCTACCCCGATCCACAGCAAGGCGAAGCTTGCTGCCGGCCGGCGGCGCCACAGGCGGATCGTACCCCACACGGTCAACGCCAGGATCAGAGCGCCCGCTGTTTGGTCGAGTCCCCATCCTGCGGCCGCCTCGATCTCCAGCGGGGTGTAGCGGACTTGGAGATGGGCCGGCCACAACAGGAGTCGAGCCCATTCCGGCACCACGGACAGCATGGTGAGCAGACGGCCTCCCGTCGAGTGGCCTACCAAGGCGTCGGTGGTGTACGAGCCGATGAAATTTCCCTTGAGCACACTGGCCCGCGCCAGAATCAGTGCCAGCCCCACAATGGCGCTGGCGAGGTAAAAAGGCCGGAGGTGCCGCAAGCGGTCGCGCCAGGGCTCGTCAGACACCACCACGGTCACCTCGGCCGCCAGCAGCAGGCCTGGCAGGATCAGGGCGTGTTCTTTGACGAGGAAGGCCAGGATGAAGAGCAACAAGATGCTGGCGGCACGCTTCAAACCCAAAGCCTCTGTCTGCCGGGCGACGATGTAGCTGGCCGTCGCCAGGGTCAGTAGTAGGGCGACCAGTAACTCGGACTGGTTGACTGCCACCGCCACCGACTCGGTATGGACTGGGTGGACGGCGAACAGAGCCGCGCCGGTCCAGGCTCCCAGCGGCGGTAGGACCAGCTTGGCCAGCTGGTAGACCGCCAGGCAAAGGCCTCCGTACAATGCGATGCTCACGGCGTGGAACACCAGCGAACTTCCGTCTCCCAGTGCCCATTCGATCGAGAACAGAAGAATCGAGAGCGGACGGTACAACCCGCTATAGGGCGGGGGCCAATACTCCTGGGCGAACAGCTCCCAGGGAGCCGTCAGGGAGTGGACGGTGGTGTTGTCCTGGATGATGAGGAGGCTGTCGAACACGAAATCGTGCCCCAGGAGCCCAAGAGCGGGGACCACGGCCAGGACCAGGATGGCCGCATTCCCCAGCCAATGCTTGGCGTGGAAGGTGCTTTCACCGGGGGTGCTCGGGCCGACGCTGGCGGGTCGGGCCCTCAAGGGAGGCGGGGCTGCACTTGCAAAATCCAAGAGTTTGTCTGGCTGCTTGGTGGTCTCGGGGCTAGGACAAACAGCGTAACTCCCAGTAGTATAATGAGTTAACGGTATGGCTGATCTGTGGCACAGAGGTTGCCATTTTGTGGGGCCAGACAGAATTCGATTTCACCCACACCACTGTACGCGGTACTCGCACTGGAGGAAGGTATGACTAATCGCAAGGGTTTCACCCTCATCGAGCTGTTGATCGTGGTCGTGATCATCGGCATCCTGGCGGCCATCGCCATTCCCAAGTTCGCTGCAACGAAGGACAAGGCCAAGCTCGCGTCGGTCAAGACTGACATCCGCAATTTCATGACGGCGCAAGAGGGGTACTTCTCCGACTTCTCCACCTATGGCACGTACGCCAACTTACAGTCCAACCAGAACTTCACCCTGTCATCGGGTAACGCCTCCACGGCCAGCGCCGGTACGACCTCGGGCTACTCGATCACCGTCGGGAACACCTCGATTTCCGGCACGCCTGCCTCGTGTAACGTCGTGGTCGGCGCCGGTGCAACTTCTACGGTTGACGGCGTCATCGCCTGTCCGTAAGCAGGCTGGAACAGACGAAAACCGCATCATGGGGGGCGGTGGCTGCGGTCACCGCCCTTCTCACACCTAGAGAGGAAAGAAACATGACCACGGTACTCGCCAACACGATGCGCACCAAGCGTAATCAGGGTCGGTCGGTTTCTCTCCCTTCGCTGTTTTTCGGGAGATCAACCGCTCGGAAGGGCTTCACGCTGATCGAACTCCTGATCGTAGTCGTCATCATCAGCATTCTGGCTGCTATCGCCATCCCGAAGTTTTCCGCGACCAAAGAGAAAGCCTACGTTGCCAAGATGAAAGGCGACCTGCGCAACCTGGCGACGGCCCAGGAGTCCTACGTCATCGACAACCTGGTCTACTATGCCGGCGCGGTGCCGTCCACGGCGCTGTTTTACAACCCCTCGCCCGGGGTGACCATCGTGATCAACGAGGGCACCAACGCTGGTTGGGCGGCCACGGCATCTTATCCCAGCCAGATCACACGTACCTGTGCGCTGTTCTCCGGGGTGGCGACACCGCCGCCGCCGGCGACCGTCGAGGGTGGCATCGCCTGCACCCCCTGACGGGGCTTCTCCGACCTCCCCTCGAGGGCTGATCTCAGCCATGGGTACCGCTCGCCGTCCGCTCCGCGCGGAGTTGCTGTTCAACCTGGCCTTTCTCACCTCGGCCGCCGTCATCCTCGTCAGTCTCACGACACTCCTGTTCGGATTCAACGACGTCCGCTCCACCTTATGGGCGCTGGCCGTCTTGTGGCTGTCGACCACGATCATTTTCGTGGTGTTCGGGTTGCACCTGATTGGCCGTCTGGTGCTGAAGCCACTGCGGCAGCTGGGCGATCTGGTCGATCAACTGGCGAGCGGAACATTTCCGGACGAGGTGCCGAAGTTCGAGTCGGAGGAGTTCGGGCGCCTGGGCGACCGGTTCCGGCGCATGACGGAGCAGTTGGTGGATGCCCAGACCCAGGTAGTGCGTACCGAGAAACTCGCCGGGATCGGACGATTGGCGGCCGGGGTGGCGCACGAGATCCGCAACCCGCTGGGCGCTAATGGAAATTACGTGGAAGTGGTGCAGATCGGAAGAGCGGCGTGGAGGGAAAGG
>CAJVYZ010000267.1 GCA_913009915.1 uncultured Gemmatimonadota bacterium
TTTAGCGGCTCTGGTTTGTGGATCCCGAATCATGTCCGGCAAAGATACTCACCGCCGGCAGATCCGGCTTCTGGCAAAAACCTGGAATGAACTAGGGTGCAGGTTCCGTTACCTAACGTGGTCATGTCTGATCGCCCACCCCCCAACTCGCCTTTACTCAGCAACGCGTCCGACGTCGAAGAGACCGTTGCCACATATGCGTGGCCTCACCAGAGTCGTCCGGACCTATTCGGGATAGAGGTCGAGGCCTTTCCGGTCCTGATCGACGACCAGGGCCCGGCCGGACGGTTGAGACTCCTCGAAGGCGGTCCCAATGTCATTGATGTCGTGACCGGTGTCGCGGAGAGCAGCTCTCACATTCTCGAGCGCCGTAATACGAAGCTGGAGTTTGCCACTGCTGCCGGTGGACGCATCACCTTCGAACCCGGAGCACAGATCGAACATTCCAGCGCGCCCCAACCGTCGTCCGTTGGCGTACGCAGGGAGATGACGGCGGTCTGGGACGAACTGCGTGACGCCTTCTGGGAGCGCCGCGTGTGTTTGCTCAGCCTCGGCGTCGATCCCTGGAACGAACCTGGCGATATCCCTCAGCAGCTCACCCTTGGCCGCTACCTCGCGATGGACACCTACTTTGCCGAACGGGGTCCGGCCGGAGCGACGATGATGAGGAACACCTGCGCGGTGCAGGTGAACCTCGACGCCGGCAATGGCGAGACTCGCCGCGAACGCTGGCTGGTCGCGAACCTCTTGTCGCCGTTCCTCACCGCCATGTTCGCCACGAGTCCCGGACCCGGCGCGCAGTCCAGGAGGGCGGCGGCCTGGCAGCAAATGGATCCAACTCGCACGGGGTTTCCCGCGTGGGAGGCGACATATGATGTCGACCCGATTCGGGACACGGTCGACCGAGCAATGTCGGCCGATGTGATGTTCATCACCCGCAACGGTGAGACGACACCTGGACGGGTGGGCTGGACCTTCGCCGCATGGCTACGAGACGGACACCCACGAGCGGGCCGACCAACGGTAGAAGACCTCGAGACCCACCTGACCACCCTCTTCACCGAGGTTCGCCCTCGCAATGGTGTTCTCGAGCTGCGCGGTATCGACGGGCTGCCCCAGGCATGGTGGCATGTGCCTCTCGTCGTCGCCGGAGCCCTCCTGTACTCAGAGAGGATTCGCGGTCAGGCCATCGAACTGCTGGAAGGATTCACGTCTCGACTAGGCGATGTCTGGCATCTGGCCGCCGCGAGCGGTCTGGGCGATCCGGAAATTGGGCCTGTCGCCGCTCGTATCGCCAATCTGGCGTTGGAAGCAGCGAGCCACGACCCAGCATGTTTCGACCCGGTGGACGTTGCGGTCGCCGAGGCCTATTTCGAAGAGTTCACCCTGCGGGGCACAAGTCCCGCAGACGTTCTATCCACCAAGATGACCGATCCGATGCTCGCCCTCGCATGGGCCGCCCCTGAGCACGCCATGAAAGGTGCAACGTGACTACTGATATCAGAGGAAACCGCACGACCGAAGCCCAAGCGCGACGCGATCTCGCAGACGGGCTCGAACGATACCGCCGACGAACCAAGCAGATGATGGCTCCGCTGGGCGAAAACGTCCTGCATATACAACACAACTCCATCATGAGCCCGCTGGTTTGGGACTTGGGCCATGTCGGAAACTTCGAGGAGGTGTGGTTGCTGCGCGAACTCGACGGCCGGCCCGCCCACGACCTGGCATACGACGAGATGTACAACCCGTTCGACAACCCGCGCTGGGTTCGGGGTGATCTGCCACTGCTGAACAGGACGGATGCGCTCGAATACATCAACGGCGTTCGGGGTGACGTGCTCGAAATGCTCAGGGGCATCGACCTGGATCCTGGCGAGCCACTGCTGCGCGACGGCTTCGTCTTTACGATGGCCATCCAACACGAGGCGCAGCATCAGGAGACGATCCTCCAGGCGCTCGACATGCGTGAAGACCTCGCGCCGTATGCGTTGGCTTCCCCTCGCCGGGTCCCGGCCGGCCGGTCCGTCGACGATTCCGAAACGATGGTCATTCCCGGAGGCCCATTCCTGTTCGGTACCAACAACTCGACCGAGGCGTACGACAACGAGCGACCGAGCCACGAGGTTGAGGTGCCGACGTTTGCGATCGACAAGTACCCGGTCACCAACCGTCGGTTTGCCGAGTTCGTTGACGCCGGTGGCTACGGGCGCCAGGAGTTCTGGAGCGACGAGGGTTGGGATTGGCGAACGGGCACCGAACATGAGGCGCCACAGGGTTGGACCCGCCAAGTGGGTGGCGGTTGGCTTGTTCGGCGTTTCGGCCACGTCGTTGATCTCGACCCGGGCGAGCCGGTGCAACACGTTTCCTATCACGAGGCCGAGGCGTTCGCCCGCTTCTCCGATGCTCGGCTCCCTACCGAGGCGGAGTGGGAGAAGTCGGCTAGTTGGGGACCAGACGCGCAAGAGCCCAGGATTTATCCGTGGGGGTCGGCCTCACCAACGCCCATGCACGCCAACGTCGCCCAACACGGTTGGGGCCCGGCGCCGATCGGCCGCTACAGCCAGGGTGCGTCTGCCTACGGTGTCGAGCAACTCCTCGGCGACGTCTATGAGTGGACGTCCTCTCCGTTCGAGGGGTATCCCGGATTCACGTCTTTCCCCTATCCTGAATACTCGGAAGTGTTCTTCGGTGATTCCGAATACCGGGTGCTACGCGGTGCATCGTGGGCGACCTCGACCCAAGTCACCCGCAACACGTTCCGCAACTGGGACTATCGGATCCGGCGTCAGATCTTTTCTGGCATCCGGCTTGCCTGGGACGAGGTCTGAGATGTGCCGTCTTGCCGCATACGTCGGGTCTAAATCTCAGCCGCTATCGGCCTTGCTTTACGACCCTCCCCACTCGCTCGAACGGGCGGCCATCGCTCCCCAGGAGTTGCTCGCCGGCACAGTGAATGTCGACGGCACCGGGGCGGCATGGTGGCCAAGTGCAAGGAGCGAGCCGCTGCGCTACGTCACCACCCAACCACCTTGGGCGGACCCGAACCTCCCGGGGCTCGCTCCTGAGCTCCGGGGCCACACGGTGTTGGCAGCTGTTCGTTCGGCGACGCCTGGACTCCCATTTGGGTCAGACAGCGTGTCGCCCTTCGTGTCGGGTGATCTGGCGGGAATGCACAATGGGTGGATTGGCGGCTTCAATCGCGGCGTTGGGCGTGAGCTGCTCGCCGGGCTGTCCGACGAGCGTTTTGGCCAGCTCCGTGCGATGAACGACTCGCTGGCGCTCTTCCTGTTGGTCGCCCAGCACCTCGATGACCACCCAGGAGGCTCCGTCCCCGACGCGGTGACCGCGGTGATCCAGCACACCGCCAAGGTTGTCATCGCGGCTGGTCGGTCCGCCACCCTCAACCTGGTCGTAGCCATCGCTGGGGAGGTAGTGGCAGCTCGCACTTCGGCGGGGACCGACGTGAATTCCCTCTACAGTCTTCGGACCACCGAGGGCACCTGGCTGGCGTCCGAGCCCCTGGATCCTGAGGCCGATTGGCGACGAGTCCCGGAGCATTCGCTCGTGATCTTGACGCCGGATGCGATAGACATTTGGTCGGTCGACCACGATGGAAGGTCCGCATGAGAGCCGAAGGTGACGCGCCTGTGACGGTGTCTCAGCTCACTCCGCCAAAGGATTACCGCTCCCAGCTGCTCGAGGACGTGCTCCACGGGTTCACCGGGTACCGCAAGTACCTGCCTTCGAAGTATTTCTACGATGGGCGCGGCTCGGAACTCTTCGAGCAGATCACCGAACTGCCCGAGTACTACCTCACCCGAGCGGAGACAGAGATTCTGGCGGAGCACGCAGATTCACTGATGGCTCGGATCCAGCCGGACGAGCTGGTCGAACTCGGCGTCAGCTGCGTTGGTGTTTGCCTGCTTCATTCCTACGCCAATCCCGAACATGAGGAACACCTCGCCGCCCTGCTGGCGGGCAAGTTTCCCTTTGTCGCCATCTCCAGCCGCGTGAACCCGGAGGCGCGGGAATTCGAGAGAACGGCGACGACCGTTTTGAGCGCCGGCGTCATGCCTTTAACGCGGACCTATCTGGACAATCTGGAAGCGGAAAAACCCCCCCGTTCACGGCTTCATCTGTTTCATTCCTCCGGCGGAATGGCGTCGCCCGACGCCATGCGCGATCTGCCCCTGGGCCTCGCCCTGTCGGGTCCCGCCGCCGGGGTCGCGGCGGCGATGGCCTCGCTGTCAGAGTCCGCGGGCTGAGCCCGTGACCACGCTCGCTCCGTTCGAGATCCACCCGGCCACTTCGGTCGCGGAGGCATCAACGCTGCTCGGTGAACTTGGCGATGAGGCGGTGGTCTACTCGGGCGGCACAGAGTTGCTGCTGCTGATGAAGCTGGGGTTCGCCAGCTACGAGCATCTCGTGGACATCAAGCCGATCGCGGAGCTGGGATCGGTCGAGGTCCGTGGCGGCGCGCTGCTCGAACCGCAGCCAGGCTACTTCCGCAACGTGGCCGTATTCGACTGGAAGAGCCTGTATCCGAGCCTGATCCGTACCTTCCAGCTCGACCCCCTGGCGCACGCGGAGGCCCGCCGGGGTGATCTCGAAGCGCCGAACGGCGCGCGCTTCAAACCCGACGTCGCGATCCTGCCCGAGGTGATCGAACGCTTCATGCAGCGACGCGATGCGGCCAAGCAGCGCGGCGACCGGCACGCCGACCAGGCCATCAAGATCATGATGAACTCGCTATTCGGCGTGCTCGGCGCGCCGTCGTGTCGCTTCTTCGATCCTGCCATCGCGAATGCCATTACGAGCTTCGGGCAACAGACGCTTCATTGGACTCGCGACGCATTCCTCGCAGCG
>CAJVYZ010000268.1 GCA_913009915.1 uncultured Gemmatimonadota bacterium
AATGAAGGGGGACTGGAGGGAAAAATAGTGGTGTGTTGAGATAGAAAAGAAGTAAACGAGTTTGTTTAACAATGGAGATAATGGTTTTTTTTTTCAAGCAGAAGACGGCATACGAGTTATATCAGTGTGACTGGAGTGCAGACGTGTGCTCTTCCGATCTGACAGCGCTCTCTACTACGTCACGGCCCACGAGGAAGCCCACATGTGGCTGCCGATGTTGGTGGGCGTGGACGAGAAACGCTACGCCTGGATGGAGGAGGGGTCAACGTCGTTCAACGAGAACCAGGCCCGCAAGGAGTTCTTCCCCGGCTTCGATCACGACGACCCCGACCGCCGAAGCTACGTCAACGTGGCCCGTTCCGACCGGGAGGGCGAGATGATGCGGTGGACCGACTTCCACTATCAGGGCGCGCGCGTGCCGGCCTCCTACTCCAAGCCGGCTACCACGCTGGTGGCACTGCGCCGCATGTTGGGCCAGAAGGTGTTCGACGAGGCCTGGCAACGGTACATCCGGACCTGGCGATTCAAGCACCCGAAACCGTGGGATTTCTTTCACATGATGGACCAGGCGGCGGGGGAGAGCCTAGACTGGTTCTGGTACACGTGGTACTACACGACCTGGTCGCTGGACCAGGCTATAGAGTCGGTCGAGGACGTCGACGGAGGTGTCCGCATCACCGTCCACGACGTCGGTAACCTGCCGATGCCGGTCTACCTGACACTAACCCTGGAGGACGACAGCACGGTGGAGGCCATCATCCCGGTGGGCATTTGGCTGGCGGGGTCACGGACCGCGACCACGGTAGTAGACACTGACGGAACCGTGGTGCTGGTGGAGATCGGCTCCGGCAAGAGCCTGCCGGACGTGGACCGGAAGAACAACGTATGGCAACGCCAGTGAGGTAACAGGCTGGAAGGAGCCTGTGGGGGGTCATAAAGTCGCTACTACGCCCCACGTCCTCATCCGAGAGCCGACAGCCGTCAGCTGTCAGCTGTCAGCTGTCCCTACCCCTCGAAGTCACTCTCTTTGTGGGCTCCGTCGCACATGGGTTTGGTGTGCGACAAACCGCAGCGGCACAGCGAGCCCTTGTCGGCTACGTCGCAGGTGGTGCCGTCAGGGGCGGCGAGGGTATAGGGGCCCGACATCCTTAGCGGCCCGTTGGGGCGGAGCGTGATGATCAGGGGGCCGTCCGCTGGCTGCTCCATGGGGCGCGGTGTCTTGCCGAGGGTGCCCGGGTCGGCGAATCCGACTCGTTCGTGGCTCCCGTCGCAAAACGGCTTGGTGGCCGAATGCCCGCAGCGGCACAGCCATGTGTCGTTGCCTTCGAACACGGTGTCACCGTCGTCGGTGACGACGCGGATGTCGCCCTGGGCGTGGAACGGGCCGTCCGGGGTCGGGGAGAGTCTGTTGGGGCTGTGGTCGGTCACGTGTGGTACCTCACGAGAACATGTTCGATGGACGTCGATCGGCTACCCGGACCATGCGGGTCCGAGCGTGGGCCGTGCCGGGTCAGCGAGCCCGATCGAGGAGGTTGATCACCTGCTCCTGGGTAACGGTACGGTTGGCGGCTCCATCGAACAAGGTGAGCCGTACCCGGTACCGTCCGGGGTCGAGGTCGGTCAGGATGATGTCGCGTCGATGGTACTCTCGCGCTGTGGCCGCCGTCTCTTCGAAGCTCAGGCTGATGATGTCCTCGTCGTCATCCCACCGCTGGAGGGTGATCGTGGTACGGTAGGCGCTGCCCGGCACCAGTCCATCGAGGACGTAGAACAGGTTCGCGGTACCATTGGGGTAGTAGGTGTTCAGGGGATTGAGGACAACGGTTTGTTCCCGGTACGTCCAGGTGAGATTGGCATCCTCACGCCCGGTGACCAGACTGCTCAACCGGAGCGAATCCGACCGGCCCCACACGGACACTGGAGTGGGGAGCACGACGGCGCTGCCCACCAGCGAGTCGGGTGTCTGGAGTGCCATACGAATCCCGTACGATCCCTCCGGCGCGAGCATCTCCATGAACCCCGTGACTTTGGTGTCGGGGTCCACCGGTCCTTCCAGGAGAAAGGTTCTGGTCGAGTCGATCCACACAACGGTCTTCGAAACCGAATCGATGGCCGACAGCCGAAACCGGAGCGACACGGTGGGAGCCCCCGAGGGGAGCGAATCGACGGTGAGACGCTCGAGCGGAACGGCGAACACGACCAGGACCGTCCCGTCCTCATCCCCTTCGACCCCAGGAAGGCCGAACGCCTGTACCGTGGGCTCGAACGCCTCAGGAAACAACAGGGTATAGGATTCGGTCTGGACGCCGATTTCCATGTCTTCCTGGATGCGTCCGGCGATGTCGCCGATCCTCCGTTGGCAGCCGTATGGCACCGCCGAGGTCGCCTCGTCGATTCCCAGCCACAGCGCGCGATCCGTTGCCGCGGCCGCGGTGTTGTACTGGCCCACCACGCGAGCGAGGTTTCTGAAATAGTCCGCTGGGAGAAACACAGTGTTGATCGACGTGCCGAAGCCGAGAGCCTGGCTGTTGGTGAAGTGGAAGATGCGATATTCCCCGTCGATCAAGTAGACCCACCCCTCCACGTCCTCCTTGATCGTCCCGCGGACAACCATCGGGTACCTCGCCAGTAGGTCTTGATCGGTCGAGTCGCTCGCCTGCCACACCGCGTAGATTGGCGTGCCGTGCCGCATGTAGATCACGGCGCGATGGTCGAGGATCGGCTCCATGGCGCGCAGGTCGTCCGGCCGGCTCGGGTTGGGAAACTCGAGTTCGTCGATGGTTCGTGGCCTCCCCTGGGTGCACGGGCCCATGACCATGATCAGGGGTGGATTCAAGAAGGCACGTTGCCACGGTCGGGTGACGCGGAACTCCTGATGGACCACGTGCCATCGCCGCAGGTGTTCGCGCAATCGCTCCCCCGGTGCCCGAAGCTCTTCGGCGTCGCGCAACGTCCAAAACCCATTGACCCATGACGCGATGGAATCCTCCGCCACAGCATCGAATGCAGCCAACTCGGCGAAGGTGGTGATCCACTCCAGGTCCGCACGGTAGAACGCCCGCCCCACGCTGTCTGCCTGCCACAGACCGGCCTGGTACGCCGCCGTGGCCGCGCCCTCTTCGCCCATGCCGGACAGGGTGCGGGCGCGTTCCAGCGCAGCCACTGCTTGGTTCCCGCCGAGGGCCTGGTAGAACTCGAACGCCAGCAGTGCCTCCGACAGGTCGCCGTCCCTCCGGTACGCCCGGCCGAGGAGGAGTTCGACTCGTGGGTCCGGCGCCACTGCCGTGGTGCGCCGGGCTTCCAGCGCCCTGATGCGCCACGGTTGTTGCACTCGCTCACCCTCGGCGTCCATGAGGTCTATGAGGAAATCCGCCGTGGGTTGGAAGGTCGAGTCGTTCTGCCAACTGTGTAGCAGTTCCCGTTCCCCGCCTTGATAAAACGCCGTGTAGTCGGCCATCGCTTTCTGGGTGACCCCGCGGTTCTCGAAGCCATATCGTTTCATGCCGAACAGTGACAAGGCCATGCCATACCGCGGGTAGGGCCAGTCGGTGGCCGATCCTGCCGCCCACTCGAACTGGTCGAGCGCTCGGTCGAACAAGCGTTGATCGTGCTCGATCTCGCCCTGTCGTAGCCAGTAGAGCGCCTTGCGCAGTTCTTTCATGACGCCGGGGACTTTGTGATTCCATGTTGGGGAGATGTTCCCGATGTCCTCTACGGTAACGGCGGACTGGAGGGAATCGCGCAACGCCGCCAACGCGGTTTGCTGAGCCGGACTCTGACCCCACGCCATACCTGCATACCCCGCGACGAACGCGGCGGGCAGGACTACTAGTCGGTGGATGGGCGAGCGGAACAAGCGAAGGACTCCAGTGTGAGTGTGCTATACCATGCGACGGCCCGCTCCAGGGGTCAAGCGGTGTGGGGTCTCAGGGTTGGTCATGCGAGACTTGGACCCAATAGTACGACTATTCACTGATCTTCCATGAAACCATTGCTGTTTGAACGGCTCGCTTGAACAGTGGCAGAGGGGATTGCCCGTCGAACGACCACGCTATTTCGGCTGGAAGACATTGATGATCCGTTGGCGCTGGACCGTACGGGTGGTCCCCACTTCCTGAAGGGTCAGGGTGAGGCGATACGTCCCCACGCCCAGATCCTGGAGCGCGATGCCTCGCCGTTTGGATTCGAGACCGTGCTGCGCCACCTCCTCGAAACTGAGAGACAATAGCCTCTTGTCCTTGCCCGACCGGGTAAGCGTCACCGTCGTTCGGTACATCTGCCCGGGACGCAAGCCCCCTTGGACGTAGAACACCTCTACCGTACCGTCAGGAAGGAAGGTGTCGAGGGGGTTCAACAACACGGGTTCTTGGCCAAACCAGTAGAGGGTATTGTCGTCGTGCCTTCCAGTTATCAGGTCCGACAGCTCGAGAGCGGGACCAGCTGCCCAGGTGACTACCTGCTCCGGCAAGATGACGGCATTGCCCGCCGAGGAATCGGTCTGCTGCACGGCCACCCGCACGGCATAGCTGCCGGGCGGTGCCCTCATCTCCAAATACCCCACCAGGTGTGATCCTGTCCGGGTCTGTCTGGGGACTTGCAGCAGCCGTGTAGTGTCAGCCCAGAGCCGCTGGCCGGTGGTGCTGTCAAGCGCCGAGACCCGGAAACGCAGGGAGACTGCGCGCAAACTGTCGGGCGCTTTCTCGATGATCAGGTTTTCGAGTGGCACCGAGTAGACCACCAGAATGGTTCCGTCGGCGGTCGGATGGAGTCCCGGCAGCCCGTAGGCTTGTATCGTCGGGAACAGGTTGGCGGGGAAGAACAGGACGTAGCCGTCGGTGTGGGCTGCGAGTTCCATATCCGAC
>CAJVYZ010000269.1 GCA_913009915.1 uncultured Gemmatimonadota bacterium
AACACAGCCGTGCGCTCGACAGCATCGATCAGTTCGGAGTCCGACAGGCCATCGATGGCCTTACCGGTGAGCACGCTTGATCCCGGGTCCCCACCATTGGACAGATCCAGACCAACCTGCCGGGCAATCGCCACCGCCGTCCCAAGATGATCTCCCGTGATCATCTTGACCTGGATCCCGGCGGCCTGGCACGCGCTCACGGCGGCCACTGCCTCCTGGCGCGGGGGATCGATCATGCCCTGCAGGCCCAGGAACGTCAGCCCGGTGGAGACGTCGTCATGCCCGAACGAGGTGGTGCCCGCGGGCAGCTCGGTGCGGGCGAAGGCGAGCACCCGGAGCCCTCCGGCGGCCATTCCTTCAACTCGCCCCTCGACATGCTTGGTATCCACCGCCTTCGGCTCACCCGCCACATCGAGGGCGCTATCGCACCGCGGCAGAATGCTCTCGATGGACCCCTTCAGGTACCCGATCCGGGGCCGGTCCGGACCGGCATCATGCAGGGTCGCCATGTACTGGTGCTGGGATTCGAACGGAATAGTGTCGAGGCGCTTCGATTCCCGCTGCAGCACGTCCGGGGAGAGGCCGGCCTTGCGGGCTGCCGTGATCAGGGCGCCCTCGGTAGGATCGCCCTCGACCTGCCAGCCTTCTTCGGTTCGCCTCAACCTGGAGTCGTTGCAAAGCAGACCCGCCTTCAAACATTCGAGCAACGCGGTGCGCGGTTGTGGATCAACCGTCCGTCCGGATCGGGTTAGCTCACCCTCGGGCGCAAACCCGACTCCCGAAAGAGAGAAACTCTCTCGGCCGGCCACGACCACCTCGACAGTCATCTGGTTCTCAGTCAGCGTGCCGGTCTTGTCGGAACAGACGATGGTAGTGCTTCCTAGAGTCTCTACCGCGGGCAGCTTGCGGACGATCGCGTGGCGTCTTGCCATCCTCGCCACACCTATGGCAAGCATGATGGTCATGGCAGCCGGTAGTCCCTCGGGGATAGCTCCCACGGCCAGGGCAACGGCGGTCATGAACATGTGCAACCATGACTCACCGCGGAGGGCCCCTACGATGAACGTCAACGCGGCCAAGCCGAGAATGGCGTACAGGAGAATCCCGCTGAAGTGGGCGATTTTCCGGGTCAGCGGTGTGGCCAGAATTTCTGCTGAGGCGATCAACTCGGAGATCCGGCCGATTTCGGTGTCGTCGCCGGTAGCCGTAACGACGCCCAGGCCCGTCCCGTACGTCACCAGGGTGGATGAGTGCGCCATGTTTCTTCGGTCAGCCGGAACCGCGTCGTGTTCGACAACTTCAGCGTGCTTCTCGACGGGAACCGATTCGCCGGTGAGGGCGGATTCGTCGATCTGCAGGTCGCGGGTGCGGATCAGTCGAAGATCCGCCGGTACCTTGTCTCCCGACTGCACCAGCACGATGTCGCCGGGCACCAGGTCGGGCGCGGCAATCCGTTCCCGCTTCCCCGCCCGGAGGACGGTAGCGTCGCTACTCATGGTCCGGGCCAGTGCCTCGATTGCGCTCAACGCCTTCGATTCCTGGAGGAAGCCGATGACAGCGTTGACCAGCACGACGCCGAGAATCACCCCCGAGTCCACCCACTCGCGGAGAATCGCCGTAATGAGGACGGCGGCGAGCAAGATGTAGATCAGCGGTTGGTGAAACTGAAGGAACAGTCGGACCAGCGGTCCTTGCGTCTTTCTACGGGTAATGACATTCGGTCCGAACCGTTCTCGACGGTGGACAATCTCGAAGACGTCGAGCCCCGTGTCGGCATCGGCCTCGAGAAGATCGAGCACTTCCTGGGCCGGCAAGTGATGCCAGTGCTTGCTGAGAATGGTTTGCACTACCAGGACCTCCATTTCCGGGGACTTCGGATCCGTCGTGAGCGCCCTTTCTCAAGGCCCGATCCTGAGTCTTCGGTTCTCCTACTGGCGAATCATCGGGTTGACTAGGACACCACCTCGCACCGGGGGCCCGGACGAATGATGGCAACCCAATTCGCGCTTGTCCACTTCACCAGGCCCGTCGCCGACCCTCGCTGCCATGGCTGATTATCCCCTCAATCCACAGACTTACCAACCCCCTGTCCACTTCGTCTCAACATTTCCAGACCGATCCCTGATAGCGCCATCGATGCGACACTGTAGCGACACTATCTTGCCGCTAGGGAAATCTTCGTGTGGTGTTGCGGCACCCATGAGGCATCCGTGGGGTTGCGAGCGAACGCTCACAAATTGCCTATGCGAGTGGTTGCTCACAGACCTTCGATCGGCCCCATAACGCGTTCATTGGACCCGGGTTGCGTCGATCGGATTATGCTAAGTGACTGTGGAAAAATATGTTACAATCCCAGCACCTGACAGGAGCCTGGCCCGATTCTAGCTTATGGTCATGCCGATGCACTCGCTATACGGACACTACGAGGCCCGCAGACGCCTCGCCCGGGCCGTCCACAGGGATAAGCTTCCCCAGGTCGTCCTGATATCCGGACCGGCGGGTGTCGGCAAGCAACGATTGGCGCTGTGGCTGGCGCAGCTCCTGTTGTGCGAGCGTCCCGAGACGGAACCATGCCGGGACTGCCGGAGTTGTCGCTTGGTGGAGGGCCTGAGCCACGCTGATCTGCATTGGATCGTCCCGATCCTCCGCCCCAAGGCGTCGGATCCGGAAAAGCAGGTCGAGGAGGCCACCGAAAGCATGGCCTCGGTGCTGGCGGAGCGAAGGGCACAGCCCCTGTACGCCCCCCCGGAAGGGATGGCGTCCCACGGGGTCGCCAGTGCCAGGGTCATCCTCCGGCGCGCGGTGATGACCCCCGTGGAGGCCAGGAAGAAGGTCTTCATCGTGGGTGAGGCCGACCGGCTGGTGCCGCAGGAATCGAGTCAGGAGGCGGCCAACGCGCTGCTGAAGCTGCTGGAGGAACCACCGGCCGATACGGTCATGATCCTGACCACGGTCGACCCGAACCGGCTGCTGCCGACGGTACGCTCCCGTGCGGCGCCGCTCAGGCTGGGACGTCTCCCGGATGAGGAAGTCAGACGCTTCCTCGAGCAGGTCTTGGCGGATTCGGTGCCGGCGGCAAAGCGGGAGTCGCGGACCCGGAGGGCCCAGGGTTCCATTGGGCGGGCATTTCAGGACGAGGACGAGGCAGCCACCAAGGCACGGAGGCTGGGACAGGCCTTCCTCGAAGCGGTCCTCGAGCGGAACGCCTTGAAGCAGTTCGAGCGGGCCCTGTCGCAGAACCCGTGGTCGGCCCGGGGCGACTTCACCGCCATGCTGGACGCGGTGGCTGACACATTGAACGATGCGGCCCGTGAAGCACTGGGCCATGAGCCGGTCGGCGAGGTACCACGAGTGTTGCGGGGCCGGTCCCCAGAGGCGCTGGCCAAGGCCTCTACCGATGTCAGGGCCACCCGGGAATCGGCCCAGGGGAATGTTAATCCGCAGCTCCTGATTGCCTCGCTAGGGGCCCTGTTGGCGGAAACCTTATGAAGTTGTCGCACGTAGACGAGGCTGGCCGGGCCCGGATGGTGGACGTGAGCGAGAAACCGGTCACCACCAGGACGGCCCGAGCGGAGGGCCGGGTGTGGATGAGCCGGGATGCCTTCGAGCTGGTCCAGGCCCAGGCGGTGGCCAAGGGCGACGTGCTGACGGTAGCGGAAGTAGCGGGCGTCCTCGGCGCCAAGCGGACCGGCGAATTGATCCCGCTGTGTCACCCGCTCGGCCTCGAACACGTGGTGGTTGAGGTTCACCCCACACCGGAAGACCCGGGGGTCCGGGTCGTGGCCACGGCCAAGGCCGTCGGCCGAACCGGGGTGGAAATGGAGGCCCTGACGGCAGTAGCGGTAGCCTGTCTGACGGTTTACGACATGGTCAAGGCCCTAGACCGGTCGATGAGAATTGGTGATATTTACTTGCTGGAGAAAACTGGCGGAACGCATGGAGACTGGCGCCGGCCGGACCAGGCGCCGGACACGATAGGAGGAGGGACGTCATGAGACGGACCATTATTCATACCGGTCACGCAAAGAGCCAGCGCCTGATGGTGCGGGGTGGCTTGCTGGTGGCCGCTGTGCTCGTCGTCGGAGGCCTGGCAGGCCTGGCCGACCGGGCGCGGGCGAGCGACGAGGGCACTTTTAGTTCTGAAATGACCCCGTCCGAAAGCCTGGCGATGTGGGATTCGCTGGAGACGCTCAAGGGACGATTGGCCCTCAGAGACCTCGAGGTCGCGCGCGCCAAGGTGGTCATGAACTACTCGTCGATGTATCGGATCCCCGCCGACCTGAGCGCGGCGATCTACGACATCGCGCTGGCGGAAGGCATCAATCCGGCCATCGGTTTCCGCTTGGTCCAGATCGAGAGCGGTTTCGACCCCAAGGCCAAGAGCAGAGTAGGCGCCATCGGCTACACCCAGCTCATGCCGGCCACGGCACGATTCTACATGCCCCAGATCGACGAGGCGCTGCTGTATGATCGTGACATCAATCTCAGAGTCGGATTCCGCTTCCTCCATCAGTTGATGAACCGGTTCGACGACAACCTGCATTACGCCCTGCTGGCCTACAACCGGGGCCCGACCACGGTTCGCGAAATCCTGGCCCATGGCGGCAACCCTGCCAACGGCTACGCCAAGAGGGTCGTCGGCAAGTAGCCACTACAACGTGACCGCAAAAAAGATCGGAAGAGCGTCGTGGAGGGAAAGAGTGTAGATCTCGGTGGTCGCCGTATCATTAAAAAAAAAATATAATGTTTTTCTTTTTTATCGCCTGTAAAATCTTCTCTCCACGTCCACCACTCTCTATCCACCTCCCTGCTCTCATGACTCTCCCCGCCGCCACCGTCTTCTCCATGT
>CAJVYZ010000270.1 GCA_913009915.1 uncultured Gemmatimonadota bacterium
GCGCTGGGGACGCGGGAAATTGGCCGGTGGGGTGGGCACAGGACGCGGGCGGTGGACGTCAGGGTTCTGGCCGCAACACACGTGCGGCTGGCACAGGCGGTCACCAGGGGAGAGTTCAGGGAAGACCTGTTCTCCCGCCTGAACGTGGTATCGCTCCGTGTCCCCCCGCTGCGGGACCGTGAGGGAGACGTCGAGTTGCTGGCCGCGCGGTTCGTATCGGACCTGGCCACTCGGCACGGGTTGCCGACGCCGGAGCTTTCGCCGGAAGTGCTGTCCGCGCTGCGGGGCCACCAGTGGCCCGGCAACGTCCGGGAGCTGCGCAACGCCATCGAGCGAGCCTTGGTGCTGTCGCCGCCGGGAACGTTGGAACTGGACCAGTTGTGGCTCGAGCGGGACGACCTCCCGGCGGGAGACCGAGCCGACAGCCTGCTGCCGTTCCCGGCCCCGTTGGAGAGCATCATCCGGGCGGCGGTCGCGGCCATGGTGGAACTGACACGGGGCAACAAGAGCGAGGCGGCACGCATGTTGGGCATTTCGCGACCGAGGCTGCAACGCTGGCTGGGCGAGGACACCAATGGACCGACGGATCATGAACATCAATGAAGGGTTGTGTCATGGATAGAACATGGATTGGCAAGGGCATGTTGCTGGGCAGCATGGTACTGGTGGCGTGCAGCGACAGCACCGAACCGACTCCCGACATCATCCGGGACCCCGGTGCGCTGAACATCCTCCAGTTGGCCCAGAACGCCCCGCCACTGTGGAACTCTCAGGCGAGCTTCTACGCCATCCGCGGTGAAGACCGCGAAGCGCGCTTGTTCTTCCAGGACGCCGTCGGAGGCCAGGGCGAAGAGTATTTGCGGCTCAAGATTCCCGGGGCCTCGTTGCTGGCGCGGCCGGACGGCACTCCGTTCGCCGTCGACGACTCGATTCTGATCACGGTCACGGTAGTCGACGTGCAGCAGATCCTGTTCGAATTGGAGCCGAGTGGCCTGCGCTTCGACCCCGCCAAACCGGCGGAGCTGGAGATCGAGTACGAGGAAGCCGGCGACGACTACGACCAGGACGGTGACGTCGACACCGAGGACGACCAAATCGAAACCGAGTTGGCCATCTGGCGCCAGGAGGTCGCCGGTGGCGTCTTCGAGCGGCTGGGATCCGTCAAGTTCGAGGATCTCAAGGAAATCGACGTCGAACTCACCGGCTTCACCCGCTACGCGATCGCGTACTGAGACAGCGACCATGATGGCGCCCGCCGATCCCCTGACCCATTTGCGGACCCTGCTGGACGAGGGCCGGTTCCGCGAAGCCGTCGCCTGGCGCCGCGGCGCGGAGCCGATGCTGTCCGGCCGGCCCGAGGGGAGGCTCATGGCGGCCACCGCCGCCATGCGCGCCGGCGAGGTCGACCTCAGTCGCATGGACGCCACGGCGGCGCTGGAGGAATTCGTCGCGCGGGCCGATCAGGACGGGCGAATGCGGTGCCACAACATGCTGGGCGCCATCGCCTTCGAACAAGGCAAGGTGGCGGAAGCCCGCACCGCGTTCGCCACAGGACTCTCGCTGGCGGAAGAATTGGGTGACGCGCTGGTCGTGGCCCGGGCGTCCAACAACCTCGCCTCCGTTGCCCACCTGCGCGGACGCGCGGAAGAAGCCCTCGGCCTGTACCGGACGGCGTTGCTGGCCTACCAGCGGCTGGGCGACCGCCGCGGCGCCGCGGAGACATACCACAACCTCACCGTGACGTTCCGCGACATGGGCCTGTGGCCCGACGCGCTCGACGCCGTGGCCGAGGCGGTGCGCCACGCTGACATGACAGGCGACGCCTGGCTCCAATCACTGGTGCTCGCCGGCAAGGCCGAACTGCACCTCGCCATGGACGACACCGACCTCGCGGCCCAGGTGCTGGAGCAGGCGGCGGCCCTGGCAGAAACAGCCGGAGACCGGGTCGGCATAGGAGAAGCGCACCGTTTGCGAGCGCTCATCGCGCTGGCACGGGACGACGCGGGAACAGCCTTAGCCGAAGCGGAAGCCGGGAGAGCCATCGGCAGCGGCGTGGGGAGCGCGCTCCTCGAAGGCGAATGTGCCGCAGCAGCCGCGCGGGCGTGCCGCATGTTGGGGGAGGACGAGGCGTTCCGACGGTACCAAGAAACCGCCGAAGAGCGGTTCACCGCCTTGGGCGCCACCCGATTCCTGGCCGACTTCCAGCAACACATCTCCGAGTGATCCCTCGGACACTCCACCTTCCGCTCTTCCTCGGGCTGCTGCTCGGCCTCCCGAGTTGTGCCCCGGTAACCACCAAGGACGTCGTCGGGCGACCACTCACGGAACGTGAAAGTCAAGAGGCCTATGAGGTCGTGCTAACGGAGCTCCCCGACACATTGCGGCACCGTAACCCGGTGCTGCAACCTGCCGTGTGTTTGGATAGCGGGATCTACGCCAGCCCGTTCGGGGCGCACGTGGCAGACCACGACAGTGGCTGGCTCGATCAGCTGGTGCACGACCACTTGGTGCAGACCATCGCAGACCACAGCCCGGCAAGGTGCCCCGAGGAGTCGTATTGGGTCGCGCTGGCAAACATCGAGTTGTTGGCGGGCGATACCGTGGCGGTGCCGTTCACCATCCAACGGGTATCACGGCGCGGAGGGGCGCAGGCGGACCGAAAGTCGTGGCGCGCCATCGTGCTGGATGACGGTGGCTGGAGATTGGTGCGATGGGAATCATAGTTGGGAGCTGGGAGCTGGGAGCTGGGAGCCAGGAGCCTGCTTGGTGCCGATCCTGATCTCGGGGTCACCGACCAGATCCGGCACCCGACTTCCAACTCCTAGCCCCTTGCTCCCAGCTCCTAGCTTCTAGCTCCCCATCGGCAACAACCCAGACTCACCTCGATCCAGCGTGACCGGCTCATGGTCGTGCAGCGACTCCCCGTTGAGCACCCGTTCATAGAGATCCAGATACCGCCTGGTCATCAGGTCGGCCGAGAATTCGTCGCAGGCGTATTGGTGACACCGGCGCCGGCCGAACTGCCCGATGTCGGCCAAGCGCCGCGCCAGTTCGGACTCGCTGTCGGCCAGTACACCCACCTCAGGAATCACGATTTCCGGCAGTGACCCGTAGGGCGTGCCGAACACGGGGCACCCGAAGTACAGCGCTTCCACGATGGCGATGCCGAACGGCTCGTGCCACCGCACCGGGAACAGCAGGGCCGACGAGTTGTTGATGATCCGGTTCTTGCGCTCGCCGCCGATCACGCCGTGGAACCGGGCATTGGGATCGAGCGTCAGGCGGAAGCCCATATTGAGATTGAGGCGGTGCCCGCCGACGACCGCCAGCGGCAGCCCGGCCCGCCGGGCGATGCGGATGGCGCCGCGGACATTCTTTACCTTCCACGACGCCAGGGCCAGAAACAACAGGTGGTCGCGCGAGGCTGACCAGTCGGGTTCCCCGTAGTCGTCGGGGTCGATGCCGTTGTGGACCACCACGGACCCGCCATGGCGCTCGGCCTGATTGTGCGAGACGAACACGGTGTTGCGTGGCAATACGGCTCCGGGAGGCATGTTGCCGTGCAGGGTGGTCAGCGAGGGGAGAGCGACCGGACCCGAAAAGGCAAAATCGTGCACCAGGTCGACACCCGAAGGGATCTGGCCGTCGACAGGCCTGGAATGGTCGTAAGGGACCACGTCGGCAAAGTCACAGGTGGACCCCGGCGGAACCACATAGACCACTTGGTGCCCCGCCGCCGTCAGGTGCTTGCCCAGCCACCAGGCGATCCGGTCCGAGCCTCCGTAGCGGCGGGCGGGAATGATTCGGTCGAAAACGATGGCGATGCGCACGCTAATCGCAGCGCGTGAACAGCAAACCGTTCTTCATCACAAGAGAAAGAGCGTCGAGATCGCTGGGGGACAAAATGGAGAGCAGGCCATGAGCGACTCACGTACGAGAGGAGCGAGGGATCGACCACGGAAGAAAGCGCCGCTCGCCGCCGACCGCCAGCCACGGCTTGGCATGAAGATCGGATGTGGCCACTCAGCCCGGGGTCGATCCAGCGTTTCTTGGCGATCCTGGCGCGGCAACCTGCCCCTCTGGCGGAATACGCTGGAGAGGATACCATTAGGAAAGTGCAGTCATCTCCGGGACGGCTCCTAGCCGGGTCGTTCCCGTCGGCTTCCCCAGGAGACCGCCTCATGTCATTCGCGCCCACGTTTGGTTGGACCAAGGCCGCCGGCTTTGGAATCGCCGCCACCGTTACCATGACCCTGATGTTGAGTTGTTCCAGCGAAACTACGGCGCCCCCACCCCCACCACCGACTCCCGCAAACGTGACGCCGGTTACCGGAACCAACAACCAGACGGCTGTGGCCGGTGCCGCAGTAGCCAATGCGCCGTCGGTGACGGTGACGACCGCGGCGGGCGCCGGAGTCTCCGGTGCGTCGGTGACCTTCGCTGTAACGGGCGGCGGCGGCGCGCAGATCACTCCACGCTTGCCGAATCCGAATCCGCGCGAGGGCCAGGTTGGCCTCGGCCGTGATGAAGTCTCGCTGGGTTTCGTTCAACCGGTTCAACGTCTCCTTTCCGGCGATGTAGCCGATCTGCACGATGCGACGATTCTCCTCAGCCGTTTCCACGGACTCGCGCCGGAGAATGACCTGCTGGTGGACATCGCGTAGGCTGACGATCGCCGTGCGTACGTCCGATTTCACTTTGAGTTTGAGCCGCTTCAACACTGCGGTGGTTTCGGCCCTGGCGGCCTCGGCGATGCGGAGTCGAGCGGAGCGGGCCAGAGCGGAAGAGCACACGTCTGAACTCCAGTC
>CAJVYZ010000271.1 GCA_913009915.1 uncultured Gemmatimonadota bacterium
TCTATCTAGTTGTCAGTAGGTTATATGTCATTATACATTAGTTTCGTGACGTTGACATTGCGTTATTGGGTTTTTTTTTTTTTTTCAAGCAGAAGACGGCATACGAGATATATCAGTGTGACTGGAGTTCAGACGTGTGCTCTTCCGATCTCAACCGTTTCTCTGCCTTCCATGCATGGCGCCGTCCGGGCGATGCTCGAGGAGACACGAGAACGCACGCTGTTGCTGGTCTCGACCATGTCGGACGAGGACCTTGCCCGGCAGCACGATCCGTTGATGGGCCCCATTGTGTGGGATTTGGCCCACATCGCCCACTTCGAAGAGCTGTGGCTCACCCGCAACCTCGACGGCCCTATCCGGTTCGTCGAGATGCCCGGCATGTTCAATCCGATGGAAAACCCCCGGAGCGAGCGCGGAGAGCTGCCGCTCCCGAGGCTCGAGCAATGCGTAGCGCTGATGGCCGGCATCAGGGAGCAGGTACTAGCCCGGCTGCGCCGGGTGGATCTTGACCGGGGACCCCAATTGGCACGAGAGGGGTTCGTCTATCACCTGGTCAACCAGCACGAAGCGCAACACAACGAAACGATGCTGCAAACGATGCAGCTGAAACAGGGTGCGCCATACCAGCCGCCGGCTCGGCGGCCCCACCCCGAGAGTTCGCCCCCCCCTCCCACCGATCGGGGACGCATGGTGGTCTTTGCCGGCGGGGAGGTTACCCTGGGCACCGACGACCGCAGTGGTGTCTACGACAACGAACGTCCCCGCCACCGACGATCGCTGGCCCCGTTCGCCATCGACGCGTACCCCGTCACCAACGCGGAATACGCCGGCTTCATCGAAGCGGACGGGTACCGCCGCCCCGAATTCTGGTCGGTGGCCGGGCAAGAATGGTTGGCTGAGTCCGGCGCGTCGGCCCCGGCCTACTGGGAGCGACGGCACGATGGCTGGTGGAGCCGGGTCATGGACCGTGAGGGTCCGGTGGCGCCCGATCATCCGGTGTGTCACGTATGCTTTCACGAGGCGGAGGCGTTTGCCCGCTACACCGGCAAGCGGTTGCCCACGGAAGCCGAGTGGGAAGTTGCCGCCACCTGGGATCCCGCTACCGGGACGGCCCGGCGGTTCCCCTGGGGTGACGAATCCGCCACGCCCGATCTCGCCAACGTCGATCAATTGAGTTTCGGCACGGCGCCGGTCGGCGCCTACGCCGGCAACGTGTCCCCATTGGGATGCTACGGCATGATCGGAGATGTATGGGAGTGGACCGCGAGTAACTTCGTGGGCTATCCCGGGTTCGAGGCATACCCTTATCCCGAATACTCGGAAACATCATTCGGGGCCGAGTACCAGGTGCTGCGGGGCGGGTCGTGGGCCACCAGGCCCTCGGCGATACGGGGGACCTTCCGCAATTGGGATTACCCGATCCGCCGCCAGATTTTCAGCGGCTTCCGGTGCGCCCAAGATGGCTAGTCCAACCGCACCGGCCCACTCGGCGGCACACGCCCGGGCATTGACCGAAATCTGGTCGGGCCTGAGGCGGTCCCAGAAGGAACTCCCCGCCAAATTCTTCTACGACCACCGAGGATCGGAGTTGTTCGAGAGGATCACCGAACTGCCGGATTACTATCCCACCCGGTGCGAGCGCTACATCCTGGCCACGTGGATGCCCGAGTTGATCGCCTCATTCGGGCCCGGCACCATCGTCGAATTGGGAGCCGGGAGCGGGGAGAAGACTCGTATTCTCCTGCGAGCGCTGGAAACGCTTCCGGGACGGCGCGCCTACGTACCCATCGACGTGAGCCAGGAGTTTCTGCATCGAGCGGCCCGGCAGTTGGCAGTGGAGTTCGGCCGGCTCGACGTCATTCCGGTGATGGGCGATCTGGGTCACGGGTGGACGCTGCCGGAAGGCCTGCCGCAGCCACGACTGATCATCTTCCTTGGCGGAACCGTCGGCAACTTCGACACCGATGAAGCGGTGGCCCTGTTGCGGCGCATAGCCGTGTCCCTGCAGCCCGACGATCGTTACCTCATGGGCATCGACCTCCGCAAGAACCCTGCGGTCATCGAAGCTGCGTACAACGACGCCGAGGGGGTCACGGCCGAGTTCAACAACAACATGCTGCGCGCTCTGAATGGCGCCTACGGCACCACGTTCGACCTCGAGGCCTTCGAGCATCGGGCGTTCTACGACTCAGCCAAGCACCGCATCGAGATGCACCTGGTGTGCCGGCGGCCCCATCGCGTCACGGTACCCCATCACGGCACGGTCGAAGTCGAGGCCGGCGAGTCGATCCGCACGGAGATCAGCTGCAAGTACGACGAGGACAGCGTCGCGGCCCTGTTCGAGGCGGCCGGGCTCCGGGTGGTCGAGTTTCGCACCGACCCCAGCGGCCGGTTCGGCGTGGTCGAAGGAGCACCGATCGGATGAGCCATCCCGCGCACGGACCACTCCTTCAGGATTTGCGCGAAACGCTGTTCAGACCGAGCGGTGTGTGCGGCGGCGGTCCTCCCCTGATCGGGGCCGAACTGGAGGTCTTCCCCGTGTTTGCCGACAGTGGGCGTCGCGTGCCGACGCTCGGCCCGGCAGGCTCGTTCATGGCGGTGTTGCGGCCGCTAGCGTCCCGGCTCGGTTGGCGGGAACGGGTGTCGGCCAAAGGCACCCCAGTGTTCGACATTCCGGGCGGATCCCGTCTCACGTTCGAACCGGGCGGCCAACTGGAACTCAGCCTGGCGCCTCATCGGTCGGTGTCGGGACTGTTGCGCGATCTGGAACACCTCCATGCCGGCCTGGAGCGCGCATCGGCCGAGCACGGCATCGAGTTGTTGGCCGTGGGGATCGATCCGGAGAACGCCATCGAAGACGTGGCGCTGCAGTTCGATTGCGAGCGGTACCGGCGCATGACCGCCTACTTCGATAGTATCGGCCCGGCCGGTGTGCGCATGATGCGGCAAACGGCAACGCTCCACGTCAATCTCGACATGGACGCTGCGGTCCCGGAACGGTGGCGGCTCCTCAACGCCATGGCACCGGTACTCCTGGCCATGTTCGCCAACTCGTCCCTCTACCAGGGAGCCGCCACCGGGTACCGGAGCTACCGGGGAGAAACTTGGCGCACACTTGATTGGAGTCGCACCGGTTTGGCGGATCGGGGCGGGGACCCGGTGACGGACTACCTCCAGTTTGCCATGGACGCCCGCGTCATTCTGCTCGACCCGGCCGGGGGGGAGTACCAATCGTTCCGTGCCCAGTGGGATACGGGATCGGTGACGATGAATGACTGGCACACGCACCTGGGTACCCTGTTCCCGGAGGTGCGGCCGCGGGGCTACCTCGAAGTGCGAGCCATCGACGCGCTGCCGGTACCGTTGGCCGCGGCGCCGATCACCCTGTTGGCCGGCATCGCCTACGACCGGACCAGCCTGAACCAGGCCCTCGAGGTGCTGGGCCCGGCTCAGACGGCGTTGCTACACCTGGCGGGCGAACGGGGGCTGGGCAACGATCGTTTGTCGCGGATGGCGCTGGAGCTGGTCGACATAGGCATCGCGGGTTGCCGCCGCCTGGGGCCGTCCGTGGTGCACGGTGCCGACCTCGAACGCGCCACGGATTTCTTCGACCGCTACACCCGCCGCCGGCGCTGCCCGGCGGACGACCACCTGCGTACCGCCGACTCTGCGGTGGCCAGCGGAGCAGGTCGCTAAGCTCCCCGCCCATGGCACAACCCATCGTCCGGCTCGAGGGCGCCACCAAACGATTCGGCTCGGTGACGGCACTCGACGGTGTCGATCTCACCGTGGAGGCAGGCGAACTGGTCGCTGTGATCGGCGAGTCGGGGTCGGGCAAGACCACGCTCCTCAGGACAATCAATCGGTTGGTGGAACTCGATGAAGGCCGCGTGGAGTTCGAAGGGCGCGATGTGGCCGGGATGGACGCCATCGCGTTGCGCCGCCGAGTGGGGTACGTCCCTCAGGACGGGGGTCTGCTGCCCCACTGGCGCGTGCGGCGGAACGTGGCGTTGGTTCCCTGGCTCCGGGGCGTGTCGGCACCCGGGCCGCTGGTGACCCGGGCGCTGGACCTGGTCGGTTTGGCCGAAGAAGACTACGGCGATCGCTGGCCCACTGAACTGTCGGGCGGACAGCGCCAGCGGGTGGCCTTGGCACGCGCCCTCGCGTGCACTCCCGACCTGATTCTCCTCGACATCCGCATGCCCGGAATCGATGGATACGAAACCTGCCGAAAATTACAAGAAAACGAAGCCACCCAACATGCACCGGTTATTTTTATCTCCGCCAACAAGATATGGATTTACGTGTGCATCTAGATCATCATCTACACTACTCTTTCCATTTTCAGTAAAAATAAAGTGATTATCTATAGCAATAACCTTTGCGCCAAATATTTTTACTTTTCTTATTCCAAGCAAGTCTTGCTCAGTACTGCCGTTATCAACAAGTATTATCATAGGCTCTTTATACTTTCTCTTAGCTTTTTCCTGCACTGAAACAGTTAAATCTTTTGTGACTTCACTATAGTCATAATATGGTGCTTTAGTTGGAGCTCTTCTGTAATAAAACCATTGTGCACGTTCATCTTTATGATGTTCTATTATCAAAGGGATAATAGCTCTCTCTAGTGCAATCGCCCCAGAGTAACCATCACAGTCTGCATGATGCCTTAGTATGATCGGCCTTTCTTCTAGAATTGCTTTCTTTATCTCTGCCGCAACCTTAATCATTTTGGGCTTCAACTTATCTAAGACATCAGACTTAATTAAAAAATCAACACTATCAGGCCTAGCT
>CAJVYZ010000272.1 GCA_913009915.1 uncultured Gemmatimonadota bacterium
GTGCAAGCCGATATTTCTTCGGCCCTAGATCGAAAAAGGTTAATCGACACCGTTCGCGGGCATTTTGGCCGCCTCGATCTTTTGGTGAATAACGCCGGTGTGGCGCCAAAGCAGAGACTGGATATTCTCGAAGCTACAGAAGAAAGTTTTGACCGCGTTCTCGGCATCAATCTCAAAGGCCCATATTTCCTTACCCAGGGGGTTGCAAACTGGATGATCGAACAGAAAAAAGAAACCCCGCAGCGGGATTTTAAAATTGTCAATATTGCTTCTCTGTCGTCTTATGCCTCGTCTCCGGCGCGGGGGGAATACTGTATTTCCAAAGCAGGTGTGAGTATGATGACAAAACTCTACGCCGACAGGCTTGCGGAATATGATATTTTGGTCTATGAAATCAGACCGGGTATTATTGCTACGGATATGACCCATGTCGTCAGAGAGAAATACGACAAGTTAATAGAAGAAGGTTTGCTGCCGATAAAACGATGGGGCAAACCGGACGACATTGCGCAGGCTGTTTTGGCCATGGCGCTTGGCTATCTTTCCTATTCCACCGGCGAGGTGATTAATGTAGATGGTGGTTTTCATTTACCAAGATTATAGACGAAGAACGGAAACCGAAGACCGGAAGTATTTTTTAATAAACGGAGTTTTGAATGGAGAAAACATCAATTAATATTGAGGGACTCGATTTCCCTTGTTATGAACTGGATACGGTGATCGTCGGCAGCGGCGCGGCTTCTTTAAATTGTGCCGACCATCTGGTTTCGTTCGGACACACGGACATTGCTATTGTTACGGAAAAAATCGGCGGCGGTACTTCCAACAATACCGGCTCGGATAAACAAACATATTACAAGTTGTCCGTCAGCGGTAAAGAACCGGACTCGCCTTATGATATGGCCGAGTCGCTCTACGATGGCGGCTCCATGCACGGCGACCTGGCGCTCATCGAAGCAACCATGTCCGCGCAGGAGTTTTTTCACCTGGTGCAGATTGGCGTCAGGTTCCCTCATAATTCTTACGGGGGATTCGTGGGTTACAAAACCGATCACGACCCCCGGCAGCGCGCAACCTCGGCCGGGCCGTGGACTTCGAGCCAAATGTTCCAGCGCCTCTACGATGAAGTGAAAAAGAAAAATATTCGCATTTTCGATGAATACGACGTCGTCGCTCTCCTCGCGGATGGAGACCGGGCTGTCGGCCTCATTGCGCTTGACAAATCTAAATTGGATGATGAGACCTTTGGCCTTTGTTTTTTCAAGGCGGATAACGTCGTTTTTGGTGTGGGCGGCCCAGGCGGTTTATACAAAACTTCAGTCTATCCACTGGTGCAGATCGGCGCTATTGGTCTGGCGCTGGAAATGGGCGCAGTGGCCCGCAATTTAACGGAATCGCAGTATGGCCTGGCGTCGACTAAATTTCGCTGGAATGTTTCCGGTACCTACCAGCAGGTGCTGCCGCGCTATATCAGCACCGACCGGGACGGGAATGACGAACGCGAATTTCTGAACGAATACTTTCCATCACCGGGCAAGCTACTAACGGACGTTTTTCTCAAGGGCTATCAGTGGCCGTTCGATCCGCGAAAAATCCCCAATTTCGGCTCTTCACTCATCGATGTCCTCGTTTACATCGAAACGGTCGTCAAAGGTCGCCATGTGTTTATGGATTTTCGCCAAAATCCGCTCGGGGATTCATTTTCTTTCAATGATCTCGAGCCGGAGGCTTTTGAATATCTGAAAAATTCGGACGCTCTTTTCGGCACGCCGATAGAACGTTTGCAAAAAATGAATCCCCTGGCCATAGAGCTTTATGCCAAAAACGGCATCGACCTGTGGAAGGAACCGCTTGAAGTGGCGGTATGCGCCCAGCACAACAACGGCGGGCTGGCGGCCAACCGGTGGTGGGAGTCGACCAACATCGCTCGCCTGTTCCCGGTGGGCGAGGTCAACGGCTCGCATGGCGTCTCCCGGCCCGGTGGCTCGGCCCTCAACGCGGGCCAGGTCGGCGCGATCCGGGCCGCCGAATACATAGCCGAGCGCTATGCCGGCAGGACCGTCGAGCGGCGCCAGGCGAGCGAGGCGGCCCGGCGGGCGCTCGCCCACCAACCGGCCGAGGCCGGTGATGTCGTGCGGCGCCTGGCGCGCGCCCTTGCCGGCGACGCCCGGCTCCGTGGGTTGGCGTCGTTGACCGAGCTGGCCGAGTCTCTCGAAGGCTTGGCTGCGGATGAACTGGCGGTTGCGGTCGATGGACTGCTGGAAACCATGGCCGCGACACTGGTCACGGGGCCGCAGGCCGAAGACGTGGTGCTGCTGGTGCAAGGTGCCAGCAACGTGTACGACCTGGCTCCGATGTTGGAGGGGCCGGGCCGCAAACTGATTGCGGCGGACTCGGCCGAGGCCGCCCTTGCCGCCATTGTGGAGCGTGACGTCGATTTGGTGGTGCTCGATCTCGAGCTGCCTGACCTGGATGGCCGGGAGTTTCTCGCGCGCTACTGGGAGCGGGCCCACGGCATCGCCATTCCCCTCTTCGTGGTGTCGAGCGATGCCGGCTCGCTGACGCGACTCGAGTGCCTAGCACTCGGAGCGGACGCGTTCTTCGGCCTGCCGCTCGACGGCGCGGTGGTGGCAGCTACGGTGTCGCGTGCTCTGGAACAGCGGCGAGCCAACACCATCGCCAATCGGTACGATCCCGCCACGGGATTGGGTAACAGGGCGGCTTTCGCCGACGCGTTTCGGGTGCTGGGAGAGAACGCCGGCCGGTCGGGCCCGTTCGGGACGCTGGCGATTCTGGAGATCGCGGTTGTCGGTAGTGAAGATATTCGGCGACTGCTGAGCGAGCAGCTGATTCGGGTGGCCGGGCAACGGATCGCCCAGGAGTTGGGCGATGAGGCCGTGGCAGCGCGTCTCGGGGGAAACGAGTTGGGCGTCCTGCTCCACGGGCTTGGCCTCGACGACGCCGTGGCCACACTGGACCGGGTTCGGCACCAGGTGACTGGCCAACCGGAGGAGACCGACGAGGGGATGGTGTCCCTTTCCTTCTATGGGGGTGTCGTGGAGTTGTCTGGCGCCGTCACACTGCGGGAGGCGATGTCGGAAGCGGACCGGCGGCTCCAGGTTTCCAAGACCCACGACGAACCCGGGGTGGTGGCGGTTGCCGCGCCTACGGTCACCACCCGGACGATCCTGTTGACCGAAGACGACCCGCTCATGGCCCGACTCACGGTTCACCGGCTGGAGCGGGAGGGATACGAGGTGGTGCATTTCGACGACGGCGCGGAAGCCCTCGAGGCGGTGACCGAGGTCCGCCCTGATCTCTTGGTGCTCGATATCAACATGCCGGGTCTGGACGGCATGTCGCTGCTCGAGAGGCTTCGGGCGGACCCGGCGTTCGAGAACACACCAATTCTCATGCTGACGGCCCGAACCCGCGAAGCGGATATCGTCCGCGCCTTCCGCAAGGGTGCCAGTGACTACCTGACCAAACCGTTTTCGGCCGCGGAACTGGTTGCCCGGGTCGGCAACCTGTTCAATCGACGCGAGTCGGACTTGTCGGGCTAGGGGCACCGTCCGCAATAATGGCTGACCTCCCCGGCCTCGCCCAGAACCCGGATGGCTTGTTCCGCTTTCTCATTCTGATTATCTGGGGCCTGACGGTCACGGTGTTGGCCTTTGCGGCTCTGACGATAATTCTCCGGTGGCGCAACGAACGAAAGGCCGCGGTGTGGGGGAGGCTCGAGAGCAAGTGGGATCCGTTGGTGTTGGACGTGATCGTCGGGGCGCTGGCGCCGGAGCGGTTGTGGCATCTGGTGAATCGTGGTGAGGAAGTGTTCTTTCTGAGCTACCTCCTGCGATATGCTCGACGGGTCACGGGTCAGGAACGGGAGATGATCAAGGAATTGGCACGCCCGTATATGGGGCACATTCTCTCCCAGATCCAGAACCGATCGGCCGAGCGCCGGGCGCGTACCGTGCAAACCGTGGGCGAACTCGGTCTGCCCGACCACACCGATTCGGTTATCGCCGCCCTCGATGACCGATCACAACTAGTCGCGATGATCGCGGCGAGCGCGCTTGCGGTCCGCCCATCAAGAAATTCCGCAGCGGCGGTCATGGCCCATCTGGACCGGTTCACGGGGTGGCGCGCAGAGTATCTTGCGGCCGTCCTGGCGGCTCCGGGCCCCAGCATGGCTCCCTTCCTTCGGGAATCACTTGATGATCGAGGGCGCTCTCTTGCCGTTCGGCGGATCGCTGCCATCGCCCTCACTTTCTTGCGGGACCCAGCGGCCGCAGACGTAGCGTACGCCATAGCCACGGAGGAGACGGACCGGGATCTGCGGGCGTCCGTCCTCAGATTGCTCGCGCTCGTCGGTCGGCCCGAACACCTGCCGGGCATCCGCGACCTGGCAGACTCCTCCGATTCGGTCCTTCGCGGGGCGGCGTGCGGTGTCCTGGGGACGTTGGGCGTCGCGGAGGATCGGGCGACGCTTGAACGGGCGGCGCTCGAGGATCCCTCGAGTTGGGTGGCGCTGCAGGCCGCCCGCGCGCTGCTGGCGGCCCATGGGCGGGAGGTGTTGGTGCGGCTGGCCGCCTCGGACCACCAACGGGCGCCGTTAGCCATGCAGGTACTGGCGGAAGGGTTCTCTTGATCGAGACCCCGGCACTCTGGTTGGTCGCGTCGTTCAACGTGATGGTGTTGGGATACTTCGTGGTGCTCAACACGATCTATCTGATGATGAGCCTCGTCGCCTTCCGGGAACTGCGCCGGTACACCCTTCGTCTCAA
>CAJVYZ010000273.1 GCA_913009915.1 uncultured Gemmatimonadota bacterium
TGATCTGGACGGTGAGCATTGATTATCTTGTGTACGTACAGGAGGAATGTCTTCCTTAAAGATATCAAAAGAAAGACTGTTTTGTATATGTTTTTTTTTTTTTCAAGCAGAAGACGGCATACGAGATATATCAGTGTGACTGGAGTTCAGACGTGTGCTCTTCCGATCTGCGAGGTCTACCAACTCGATGCCGACCACCTCCTACTCGTGGCCAGCGACCGAATCAGCGCCTTCGACGTGATCATGCGCGAGCCGGTGCCCGACAAGGGTATCGTCCTGACACAACTAAGTGCCTGGTGGTTCCAGCAATTGGCCGACGTGGCGCCGTCGCACTTCGTGACCAGCAACACCGACCACATCATCGCACGGCACCGCGGGTTGGAGCCGCACCGGTTCGACTTGGCCGGCCGCACCATGCTGGTCAAGCGAACCGAGCCCGTGCGGTTCGAGTGCGTCGTCCGAGGCTACCTCGCCGGGTCGGCCTGGGCCGAGTACCGGACGGACGGCACCCTCGCGGGAGAGCCGCTTTCCGAGGGGCTGGTTGAGAGCGGCCGTCTGGCCGAGCCAATCTTCTCCCCCGCCACCAAGGCGGAATCGGGACACGATGAAAACATTCCGTTCGCCACCATGTCCCAGGCGCTTGGCGCGGAACTGGCAAACCGGCTCAGGAAAATGAGCCTGGCGTTGTACCACGCCGGGCGCCAACTAGCCGCTAAGGCGGGCATCATCGTCGCCGACACCAAGTTTGAGTTCGGTATCGACGACCGCGGGCGGCTCCTCCTGATCGACGAAGTCTTGACACCGGACTCGTCCCGGTTCTGGCCCGAGGACGAGTACCAACCGGGCACAGTGCAGCCCAGCTACGACAAGCAGCCGGTGCGGGACTATTTGGCAGGGCTGCGCGAGGAGGGTATCTGGAACGGCCAGGCGCCACCACCACCTCTTCCCGCCGAGGTGGTCGAGTCGACGGCCCAGCGGTACCGGCACATCTACCAGCGTCTCACCGGCCAGCCGCTCGAGGCGACCTAATGCGCATTGCCCCAGAAGGGTATCCGTTCATTGCCGTCGCCTGGGCCATCTTCCTGGTGCTGGCGGCCGGCGGGTGGTGGATCGGCGCCCTCATCTGGCTCCCGGTCGCCGTGTGGGTCGTCGCTTTCTTCCGCGATCCGCTGCGGGAGGGCCCCAGAGGGGACGAGTTCCTCATAGCTCCGGCGGACGGGAAGGTCGTGAGCGTACTCGACTCGATCGACGAACCCGATTTCCACGGCCAATCAGTCGCCCGAGTGGCTATCTTCATGAACGTGTTCAACGTGCACGTCAACCGCTATCCGGCGAGTGGGACCGTCACCTACCGCCACGACAATCCGGGGCGGTTTTTCAACGCGGCGTCGGAGAAGGCCAGCTTGGAAAACGAACAGAATTCGATCGGCCTGGAGACCCCGAGGGGTAAGATCCTGGTCCGCCAGATCGCCGGATTGGTGGCCCGACGCATCGTCACCGATCATGCCGAGGGAGCCCAAGTGACGCAGGGCCAACGAATGGGACTCATCCGGTTCGGGTCCAGGGTCGACCTGTTCATCCCCCGGTCCGCCAAGATTCTCGTGTCGGTCGGCGACCGGACCAAGGCCGGAGAAACGGTAGTGGCCACATGGACTTGAATCGCCGTCGCCGTCGCCCGCGGGTACGCAGCGCGGTAGTCGTGCTGCCCAACGCGTTTACTCTGGGCAATCTCTTCTTCGGATTCTGGTCGATGGTCTCGGCCACGCGCGGCAATTTCCTGTGGGCAGGGTGGTTCCTGGTGCTGGCCGGTGCCATGGACATGATCGACGGCCGGCTGGCACGGCTGTCCCGGACCGACAGCCGGTTCGGGGCCGAACTCGACTCGTTGGTCGACGTCGTCTCGTTCGGTGTTGCTCCGGCGATCCTCATGTATCATCTCGTGTTCGCCGATGCCGGCCGCTTCGCCTGGATGTTGAGTTTTGCTTACCTGGTCGCCGTGGCGGTACGACTCGCCCGGTTCAACCTCGCCTCCGATACGCCATACACGCCGTGGTTCACGGGTCTCCCATCGCCTGCCGCCGGGATGCTGCTGGGCGTGTACTATCCGTTCTCCCAGACTTCGTGGTACGCCGTCACCCTTGGCCGCTTCAACGAGCAGGTGGTCCTGGTCCTGCTCATGCTGCTGTTGTCGGTCCTGATGGTGAGCAGCGTCCACTACCCCAAGCTGCCGGGCATCGGGTTCCGCAGCGCCCGTGGGCGCTTCGGCATGGTGGTGAACGTCGGCATCTTGGCTGGGGGCATTCTGGTCCCCGAATACTTTTTCTTCACGTTCGGTATGACATACGTGGTCTTCGGCCTCGCTCGAGCGACCATCCAAGGACTCATCGAGCACGGTGAAGCCGAGGAGCGGCTACCCGTGGAACAGGAAGCCCCGCCCGCCCAATCACCCACCGCCACCAGGAAGCCCTCGCCCACCCGGCGATTTTGACCGCATGAGGAACCAGCCATGAACTTTCGCGCCCACATCCGGGTGATGCCGCGGGACGGCTTGCTCGACCCGCAGGGGC
The DNA here is from genome assembly GCA_913009915.1 of uncultured Gemmatimonadota bacterium. Lineage (GTDB taxonomy): Bacteria > Gemmatimonadota > Gemmatimonadetes > Gemmatimonadales > GWC2-71-9 > N074bin45. Next base: position 2,568 of record CAJVYZ010000273.1, read on the forward strand.
AAGCCGTAGAGAACGCGCTCACCGAGTTGGCGTTCGACGGTGTATCGAGCGTCCGCGTCGGCCGCGCCATCGAGGTCGGGGTGGCCGCCGACAGCCTAGAAGACGCCGAGGACGCCACCCGGCGCATGTGCGAGCGGTTGCTGGCCAACCCCGTGACGGAAGATTTCCTGATCGAGGTCGACCCGGCATGATGCGCGCCGCGGTGGTCCGCTTTCCAGGCAGCAATTGCGACATGGACGCCCTCCGGGCCGCGGAACGCGCCGGATGCCGGGCGTACTTCGTGTGGCACCGTGACGACGACCTCCAGCAGGCCAACGTGGTTCTCCTCCCCGGAGGATTCAGCTACGGGGACTATCTACGCTCAGGCGCCATCGCCCGGTTCAGCCCCATCATGCAGGCGGTCCGCCGCCATGCCGCCGACGGCGGACCGGTGCTGGGCATCTGTAACGGCTTCCAGATCCTGTGCGAGGCCGGCCTTCTCCCGGGAGCGTTGCTACCCAATGCCGGATTGACGTTCGTGTCCCGGCCCGTTCCCGTTCGCGTGGAAAACGTCGCGACACCGTTTACCACGGCCTACCGCCAGGGTGAGCTCATTCATATCCCGGTGGCGCACGGTGAGGGACGTTTCGTTGCCGCGCCCGACACGATCGCGGAACTCGAGGCCTCGGGCCGGGTGGTGCTTCGTTACGCCGATGGCGGCAACCCCAACGGCTCTTCAGCCAACATCGCCGGCATCTGCTCCTCTGACGGGAACGTCGTCGGGATCATGCCGCATCCCGAACGCGTCGCCGACCCGGCCATCGGGGACGATCCCGGCCACGGATTTTTCTCGTCCCTGGCCTCGTGGCGTGCCACCGCGCCCGATGCGCCGATCACAACCCCGGCCTGACACTCAACCCACGTGAACCCATGAGCACCGACAAACCCAGCCGAACCGAAGAGGAATACTTCACCAAGCGCGACCTCGAACTCCTCCAGCAGAAGCGCCACCAGCTGGAAGAAGAGGCCGACCGCACGGACCGTCAGCAGCACTTCATGAAGTGCCCGAAGTGTGGCGCGAGCCTGCACCCTGAAGAGTTCCATGGCGTCACCATCGATCGGTGTCCCGAGTGCGACGGATTCTGGCTGGACCGTGGCGAGATCGACAACCTCATGACCGACACCAAACCGGGGTTGCTGGGCCGGGTGTTCGGCGACCTGACCGCTGCCCTGCGCGAACGCAAGTCCGACGACCGGTAGAAAGACCATGACCAAGACCGTGGCCGCGCCGCCGAAGAACCTTCCGGGCGAACCGGCCGTGACGCTCGCCTTGGCTGAGGAACACAACCTCAACCAACTCGAGTACGACCGGATCGTCGCCCTGCTCGAGCGAACACCGACTTACACCGAGCTGGGCATCTTCTCGGCGTTGTGGTCCGAGCACTGTTCCTACAAGCACTCCCGCCCCGTGCTCAAGAAGTTCCCCACCACCGGCAAACACGTCCTGCAGGGGCCCGGGGAGAACGCCGGCGTCATGCGCCTGCCCGACGGCTGGGCCGTGGCGTTCAAGATAGAAAGCCACAACCACCCGTCGGCGGTTGAACCGTACCAGGGAGCAGCCACCGGGGTCGGGGGTATTCTCCGCGACGTGTTCACCATGGGTGCGCGTCCGGTGGCTGTCCTCAACAGCATCCGCTTCGGCCCGCTGTCGCTACCGCGAAACCGGTACTTGTTCGCCGGAGTCGTCCGTGGGGTCGGCGACTACGGCAATTGTATGGGCGTCCCCACCCTCGGCGGCGAGGTGGTGTTCGATGAAACCTATGCCGGCAATCCTCTGGTCAACGCCATGTGCGTCGGCCTGCTCCGCGAAGACGACCTCATCCGGGCCAAAGCCGAGGGCGTGGGCAATGTGCTCCTGGCGGTCGGCGCCCGCACCGGGCGCGACGGGATTCACGGGGCGAGTTTCGCCTCCGAGGAGCTCTCGGAACAGAGCCAGGCGCGCCGCCCCCAGGTCCAGGTGGGCGACCCGTTCATGGAGAAGCTCCTCCTCGAAGCCAGCCTGGACCTCATTACCGGCCGCATGATCGTCGCCATTCAAGACATGGGCGCGGCGGAGATCGGAAGAGCACACGTCTGAACTCCAGTCACCCTGATATATCTCGTATGCCGTCTTCTGCTTGACAAAAAAAAATCTTTTTTTTTTTCCTTTTTCTCCTTTTAACACTCATTGCAC
>CAJVYZ010000274.1 GCA_913009915.1 uncultured Gemmatimonadota bacterium
CGTAGGTGTGGTGGTAAGCAGAAGAAGGCAGAAGAGTTAGATAAGGGTGAATGGAGGTAAGAAGTGTGATCTTATGAGCGGGAAGGGGATAGGTGAGGGGTATCGGAGAGGATAACAAATGTGTTTTTTTTTTTTTCAAGCAGAAGACGGCATACGAGATATATCAGTGTGACTGGAGTTCAGACGTGTGCTCTTCCGATCTCAGCACCAGGTCCTTGAGCTCCAGCCCGCACAGCTCGGATACCCGCAGCCCGGCCCCGTACCCCAGTTCCAGGAGCACCCGATCACGCCACCCCAGCGGGTCGTCGATTCGAGGCGCCTCCAACAGCGCGGTGACTTCCTTGACGGTCAGCACGTCCGGCAGGCTCCGGCCCGGCTTGGGTGGCTGCAGCCGATCGGTGGGATCCTGTGCCACCTCCCCTTCCCCGACCATGAAGGCGTAGTAGGTACGCGCGGCGGAAATCTGTCGCCGGATGGTGGCCGGGCTGAGACCGAGGTCCTTGAGGGCAAACACCAGTTCTCTGAGCATCTCGCGAGTAACAGCGCCGGGACCGGTGGCGCCCTTCGACTCGGCGAACTCGGCCAAGCGGCGAATGTCCCGGGTGTAGCCCGCCACGGTGTTGGCGCTGTGGCCCGCCTCGAGAGAGAGATAGTCCTGGAACACCTCGATGCCGAAACGGTGATCGCGCGCGGCTTGGGCGGCGCGCGGCGGGGGCTGCGGGGGCTGCGGGGGCGGTGGATTCACTGCTGACCACCGTCTATTGGATCTACCCGTGGGGCTTCGGGCCGGGAGTCGCCGGCGACCTGAGTGGCTTCCTGTGGGTCGATGCCCAATAATGCCGCCGCTCGACCAAGGAGCCGCTCCTGGTGGGTGCCGGGGGCCCCGTCGCGCAGCGCCGCGCGCCACATCCGGCGCAGGAGGTCGAGCCGCTGGCTGTGGCTGAAGCTGGCCGTCAGGCGGTCCGCCTGGGCGTGGAGATCCGCCGGGGACGCTCCCCGGGGCCGTTCGAGGTCCCAGCGATCGGTCAGGTGAGCCTCGACCAACCGGCGTTCCTCCGGCTCGAGCGCCTCGTCGGCATAGACCAGTTCCAGCACCAGTGCGGCCGCGGCCCGGAGTGCCGGGTCTCGTTGGACGTGGGGGCCGTGGGCTTCCTTCTCTAAAGCCAGCTCGAGCTGGCGCCACAGATAGCGCCTCCGTTGGCGTCGCCTACGCATGAAGGCAACGGCCACCGCGGCGATCCCCACCACCGCCACGACGGCCATGGCCCGGTTCACTTCCGCAAGCCACCGGACGATGGTATCCCACTCGTAGCCGACACGGGCGGCGAGGAGCGTGATGGCGCCGTACCAGATACCCGATGCCAGACAGATGGGAATCAGCGCCCGTAAAGGTTCCAACCTCACCAGGCCGGCGAAAGCCGGGACGATGGCGCGGACGCCGGGGAGGAACCGGGCGAGAAGAATGCCGGCGACCCCGAAGCGGGCGTACTCTCGCTCGATGATCGCGATGCCTGCCGGGGTCACCAGCCGCCGGCCGACGGCGGTGTCCATGAACGACCGCCCGTAGCGGAAGGTGGCCAGGTAGACGGCACCCGCCCCGGCACAGTTGGCGAGCCAGACGGCCAGGAACACGCCCAGCGGGCTGGTCAGCCCACGGTGTGACATGAAGGCGCCCAACGCCACCACGGTGTCCGCGGGGATGACCGGGACGACGTTCTCCAGTGCCGCCATGAGGGCGAGTACCACGTAGACCGTGGTGCTGGGCAGCAAGGCCAGCCAGTCGAGAAACCCGGCGATCAGCTGAGCTCCAGGGTGGCAACGGCCATCACCGCAACACCCTCGCCCCGGCCGATGAAGCCCATGCCTTCATTGGTTTTGGCCTTGATTGATATGGTCCCGGCCTCGGCTCCCAAGGCTCCCGCCAGCGCCTGGGCCATGGCGGCCGTGTGCGGGCCGAGCTGGGGACGCTCGATGATGACGGTGATGTCGGCCTGGTGAAATACCAAGCCGCGATCTCTGACCTCCTGGTAGGCGGCACGGAGGAGTGCCAGCGAATCGGCGCCCTGCCAGCGAGGGTCGGAGTCCGGGAACAGGCTGCCGATGTTCCCGGCGGCCGCGGCTCCCAGGATGGCGTCGATCAGCGCGTGGGCCACGGCATCTGCATCGGAATGTCCTGCCAGGCCTTTGTCGAACGGAATAGTTTGGCCGCCGAGAATGAGCGGACGGCCTGGTACGAACTTGTGAGAGTCGTATCCTATCCCTACGCGCATAGCGACCGTTGCGGGGCAGCGGGGGCTGTACTCGCCTGTGAGGGTTCGGTCATATTTGAATAGCGGGGAGGAGGGTGGACCGCCCTAGCCGCCCCCGCTGCCCTCGCTGCCCCCGCTGCCCCCGCCGCAACGCTACTCATACCCCTACCTCTTCGTGCTCTATGATGCTGTAATCCTGTCGCCGCCGCTTGGGTTCATACCCGGCATCCCGAATAACCCGTTCCATCTCGGCGAGGGTGACGTCGTGGGTAGTTCCCGCGGCGGACACTACGTTTTCTTCCATCATGAGGCTGCCGTAGTCGTTGGCGCCGAAACGCAGCGCCACCTGGCCCACCTTGTGGCCCATGGTGACCCATGACGACTGGATGTTGGGGATGTTGTGGCAGATGATGCGCCCCATGGCGTTGGTCCGCAGGTAGGCCACGGCATCGGTCTTGGGGATGTGGGCCAACCCGGTACCGTCGGGTTGCAGCGGCCAACAGATGAATGCGTTGAAACCACCGGTCTCGGCTTGCACGTCCCGGATCCGGAGGAGATGTTCGATGCGGTCGGCATCGGACTCGACCATACCGTACATCATGGTGACGGAAGTGTTCATTCCCTGGCGGTGAGCCTCCCGCTGCACGCCGAGCCAGTCGTCGGTCATCGCTTTCTTGCCGGCGACTTGGCGGCGCACCTCGTCGACCAGGATCTCACCGCCGCCGCCGGGAATGGAATCGAGCCCCGCTGCCTTCAACTGACCGATGACCTCGGCGACGCTCAGGCGGAACCGCTGGCCGAAGAACACCACCTCCGACGGCGAGAAGCCGTGGATATGGATGGGGTGGTGCTCCTTGATGTATCGCATGAGGTCTAGATACCACTCGAAGGGGATGTACGGGTTGTGCCCCCCTTGCAGCAGGATCTGTACGCCGCCCAACGCCTTGCATTCGTCGATCTTGGCGCCGATTTGCTCGAAGCTCAGGACGTAGCCTTCGAGATCCTTGGGACGCCGGTAGAAGGCGCAGAACGAACAGTCGGCCACACACACGTTGGTGTAGTTGATGTTTCGATCGATGATGTAGGTGACCACGTTCTCGGGGTGGTGCCGCCAACGGATCTCGTCGGCCAGACCGCCCAACTCCAGCAGACTGGCCCGCTGATACAGGTCGAGGTATTCCTTGAACTCCGCCGATTGCCGATCTACCGGGTGGCTCATCGTCAGGCCGCCGTTATGAATGAAAGCGCGCCGTCGGGCACGGCGCCGTCGCGCACCAGGCGGCCGAAGAATTCAGTGAGGCCCGCCAGGTGCCGCTCACCCAAGGCATAGTCCAAGTCGCCGAGGTACGCCCGGCACATCGCGGGGTCGATGCCGGTTTCGGCCGCGGACTCCTCGGCCAATTCGTCGAGGTGCCGTAGCCCCCAGGCGCGCGACTCGAGCAGGGTGCGATGGATCTCCCGCACACCCGCCAGCGGTGCTTCGCGCCGGGCGGCCCACACGGCAAACACGAACGGCAGCCCCGTCCAGGCGTGCCACTCGGCTCCCAGGTCGTAGACTACCGGATAGCGGCCCGAGGCCTGCAACTGCAGGGCGGCGTCGCCGATGACCAGCACGGCGTCGTGGGGCATGCCCTCGAGTGCGGCCAGATCCGGGGGCTCCGCCCGCACGGTGGCAAACCGGGGCTGAATGCCCCACCGGTGCCTGCACAGGAGTTCCAACAACAGAATAGAGGTTCTCGACGAGGCCGATCGGAGGATGGTGGCACCATCGAGTTCCTCGAGCGGCCGGCGGGAAAACAGCGCGACACTGTGGACCGGCCCGTCGCACGAGACGGCCAGCTCGGGCAGTAATTGATAGGCGGCGGCATCACGGGCGTACTCGACCGCGGACACGACGCTCACGTCGAGTTCGCCCGCGGCGAGGAGATCATTGAGCTCGGCGGCGGTGGCCGTAATCATCTCGCAGGGCGCGGTAACGATGCCCCGATCGATGGCGCGGTAGATCGGGTAGCAGTTGATCCACGGAATGCGCCCCAGCCTCACGCGACCTCCACCACCCCGGCGCCGCCGTCATCAGGAACCGCCACGTCCTCGAACGTCTCCCGGACCACCTGATACAGGCTGTCCCGCTCGACCGGCTCTCGGCCGGCCCGGCGAATGAGGTCAACCAGGTCGTGATACTGCATGTGCATCTGAGTGGTGGCACCGGCGTCGTGATACACCCGCTCGAAGACCACGGTGCCTTCGACGTCGTCGCAGCCGAAGCTGAGAACGATTTGAGCCATGGCCGGCGTCACCATGGGCCAGTGGGTCTTCACGTGCGGAATGTTGTCGAGCAGCAAACGCCCCACGGCGATGTTCTTGAGATCCTCATACCCGGTCGTAGCGGTTCCCTCCCGGCCGAGTTCCTGGCCGAGGGCGTTGTGGTCGGGGTGATACGCCAAGGGGATGTAGGTGAGGAAGCCGCCGGTATCGTCCTGCAGATCGCGCAACATGAAAAGATGGGCGATCCGATCGTCGACGGT
>CAJVYZ010000275.1 GCA_913009915.1 uncultured Gemmatimonadota bacterium
GCAGGTGCATGTAGAAGGCGTGTCGACAGTATGATGTCACTATGTGAGCGACGTTTTAGCTCTTTTTTTTTTTTTTATTCTCTTGTTTTTTTTTTAATGATACGGCGACCACCGAGATCTACACTCTTTCCCTACACGACGCTCTTCCGATCTCAGTCTATGCGGGTGACCTGATCTCCCTTGCTTACGATCGATCGAATGAAGCCCGGTTGGCTGAGGACGACTTCGACGCGGAAATCATCTGCCTCTAGGATCGCGAGGTCTTCATCGAAAGCGCTTGCCACCCGCTCGGCCGAATCATGAAAGAAGTCGAGATCGTTGCTGTAGCGAATCGACTTGGGTGAGAAGTGCAGCGCCGCACCTCCAGCGAGGTAGCTGTCGGGGGCGCGCGTCCTGGCAACCAGCCCGAGAACCGTGCGCTGAAAATCGGTTAACGGCATAGCGACTTCCCTTTGAGCCAAGCCTGGCGCCCACCGTGCTTCATCAGCTCCCGCGCGACCCACGCAACGTCGGGTTCTCCGATTACCAGGTCCGGCCGGTAGGACCAGAAACACTGGGCCCGGTATTGTCGGAAGGCACGCCGAGCTTCCCTGACCCGTACCATGGAGCGGGCGGTTTCAGGGTCAAGCGAGCGGCGGCTCTTGGCGCCACCCCGCCTGCCGATCTGAGACAGGTATTCACGGACCAGTGGCTTCATGATATAACGTTAGCAGCTTACGTTGTTAAAATCAATAACTACAGGTCATTAGCATCATGCTGGACCAGCTCGACCGGCCGGCCGCCTGACCGTCGACACCGCATATCCCCCATCATCGTCCCACCTTCCTCGTCACTTCCGCCAGCCAGTTGGTGACCACGTTCAGATGTCCAATCGTCTGTTCCAGCGGCCCGAGTATCAGCAGCTGCCGCCGCCCATCAGGCGAAATATCGTGCGATCGATAGGGGACGTTGATGAATGGACCACGGGAAATCGCTCGCGGACGGCCAAAACTCGATGTTCCGTCTTCGGGGACGGATAGTGAAAACCATTCCTGGCCCCAACGATAGATCAGATCCCCACCCACGGGAGACCAAACTGGCTCCTCCCCGCCGGCGAGCGAAACCTGCTGTCGCTCACCCAATCGATCGATTGCAGTGACATATACTTCGTATCTACCAGACTCATTGGAAGTGTATGCGATCCACCCACCGTCGGGGGACAACGCGGGACCCCAGGCCGTCGGAAACGAGTCGAGTGAAACAGGTTCGCTATCTCCGGTAAGCGGAAAGACCCAGGCGCCACTGCCAAATCCCTGGGTGCCGACCGCACGTGAAGAGTCGGCGGCAATTCCGCTAATGTCCCAGGCGACCCCCAAGGTATCGCGCTCGCCGCCGCTCTCTACCAGTTGTCTGACCGACACCCGGGTGTACGGGGGATCGGGGGACCTCTCGGTGAACACTACCCGCCGTCCGTCGAGCCACCACCGCGGATTGGAGGGAATCCCGCGGGTGGGGTGAAGGTCGGGTCGCCGACGTCGCCCATCGCCGTCAGGCGTTGCGCCGTCCCCTGGATCTCCTGACCGAAGCCGTATACCCAGATGTCGCCGAGGGACACGGCATCGCCCCCTCGCACGAAGGCGATACGATCCCCCGCGGAGGAAAAACGGGGTTGGGTGATCCGCGGTGCGGTTACCAGGGTCCGTGTCGCGCCCGCACGATCGACCAGCACCAACTGGTCCTGTTGCGCCGCAGCATCCATGAAGGCGATCGATCCCGTCCGAGTGGCGCTGTACGATGCGTACGTGGGCCATTCCATGGCGATGCCCTCCCGGACCGGCACGGGATTGCCGAGGACCGCGATAGCATCCGGATCGAAGGCCTGGGCAAACAGCGTTCCCTGCGTGTTGGCGTAGACGATGCGACCGGATCCGATGCTCTTCGGACTGTTGCCGATGGTGAGGGGCTTGATTTCACGACGATCGAGGATCAACGCCGCGACCCGAGCCTCGCCGTTGAACGAGTACTCCGTGAACAGGACGACATTCCCCTCCGGGAGATAGTGGGGATCGAATTGTGCCCCGAGAGTATCGACGCCTTCCGGACTCGAGAGCACCTCGGGGATCCCCCCGTCTACCGACACGATCAGCAACGTGGGGACCCTCCGCTCCCTCAACGGAGCGACGGTCGCGAACACGATTGAATCGTGCGTTGTCCAGGTCCCACCGAACACGGCATCCCCCACCCGTGCAATCGGCTGGGGTGTCCCACCCTGGACCGGGATCTTCACCAGGACGCCGTTGAGGCGGTCCGGAAAGAGGAAGAAGCCGAGCCATTGCCCGTCAGGGGAAAAAAAGGCCCCCTCCGCGCCATCGGTTCCTGGAATGAGACGCCACCGGCGGTCGTCCAGCGCCCGCTGGTACAGGGCCTTGCCGTCATTGTTCCCGAACGCGGCAACCACGCTGGTGCCGTCGGGCGACAGAAGCAGGGGCCTGACCGCGTAACCCCACGAGTCCTGGGCGTAGCTGAGATCCGATTCCGGGGGGGCGAGATAGAACTCCACGACCGGGGGAGCCGCCGGGCTCGTCGGCCGGAGCCAGCCCCAGACGGCACCGGCGGTGGTGAAGATTGCGAGGGCGGCGATTAGGCGAAAGGCGGTAGGGCGGTAAGGCGGTAGGGCGGTAGGTGCGCTGGCGGTGGACGTTGCCGTGATGAAGGCAGGGTTGCCGAGCGCATCGCCGAAGGCCTTGGCACTGTCGAATCGGTCGGCAGGGAGCTTCTCCAACGACTTGGCCACCGCCGCGGCCACGTTAGGCGGCACCGACTTGCGGAGCTTCGTGACCGGTGCTACTTCCTCCGTCACGATCTTCATGATGATTTGTTGGGCCGAACCTCCGAGGTGCGGCGGTGCACCCGCCAACATCTCATAGAGCACGCTCCCCAACGAATAGACGTCCGAGCGGGCGGTGATCTCCTTCTCCGCCGTGGCCTGCTCGGGGGACATGTGGTGCGGGGTCCCTAGCGAAAGGCCCGTCTCAGTCATCCGCCCGCCGGCCGCCGCGCTCACCGCCAGGGCGATGCCGAAGTCGGCCACCATGGGCCGGCCGTCGTGCAGCAGAATGTTCTCCGGCTTGATGTCCCGGTGGATGATGCCGTGGCGGTGGGCGTAGTCCAAGGCGTCGGCCACCTCGCTGGTGATCTTCACAGCCTCATCGATGCCCAGCTGCCTCTCGCGATCGAGCTTGGCCCGCAGCGTCTCGCCCTCGATATAGGGCATGACATAATAAAGGGCCGCTTCAGGCATTCGTGTGGGCTGATTTGAGTGCTTCCGGGTAGAGATCGAGGCCTCCCAGGTGGAAGTAGATGGCGTTGCGGAAGTTCTCCCGGTTGCGATAGCCGCAGGCCATTCGCTTGACCCACTGGATCCGACTGTTAATCGCCTCGGCTCGTGCGTTGGTGACCTCTGTGGTGGCCGCGTTGATCACTCCCTGCCAGTGTCTCTTGATCATGCGGGCCACCCGCTTGATCGGGTCCAAGCGGGACCGGATGGCCCACCGGTACCACCGGTGCCACATGCGTTGCGCCCAGCCGGGGCGGACGTAGCCCCACAGCAACATGGCGGCCTCCTTGATGGCCCAGGCGCGAGCCACCTTGAGGCGACTGTGGCGCAGAGGAGCGAACTCCCGCCATTGCTTCACACTCATCCGCTCCGGGTTCCGCAGCCACAGGTACCTGGTGCCCCTCAACCTCTCGTCGCCCTCGGACGCGAGTTCTCGGTTCTCGCGCTTGCGGACCTGATCGACGGCGTCCCCGAGGTGTTTGGCGATGTGGAACTTGTCGAACACGATCTTGGAATCGGCATCCGGCACCCGCGCCCGCGTGGCGGCGATGTAGGGCGCCCACATGTCCATGGCGATGCGCTCGAGGGCCGCGCACCCTTCCGGCCCCAGACCCTCGAAATAGGACTCCAGAGTCTCCTGCTTGCGATCGTCGGCCACGTGAACGACCACCTTCTCGTCGATGTCGTGGATGACCGTCACGTACTCGTGCCGCTTCTGGAACGACGTCTCGTCCACCCCGATCTGCCTCGGACACCTCGGCTCGCGTCGTGCCAGCCCTCGCCGGACGGCTCGCGCCTGGATCCCGGCGACCTGGTCCCACGACAGCCTCAATCGCCGAGCGATCGCCCGCACGTTGGCTTCGCCAAGCCAGTCGATCACCAGCCCCTCGAACAGAGCGGTGAAACGAGAGCCCGGGTCCGACCAAGGTACGGCCACTTGGCGAACGCCGTGCTCCTCGCACCGCACCCGAGGAACCTCCGCGATCACGTAGGTCCGGTACTGCATCGTGTCCAGATGGCGCCACCGTCGCTCGCGGGTGTCATAGCCACCGCAGGGACGGTCGCACTCCGGACACCGGAGCCGAGGGCGGGACGCTCGAACCACGAAGATCAGAACCTCTTGACCCGGATGCGAAACCTCGACCCGGGAAACCCGCCAGGGCCGACCCAGGCCGATCAACTGTGAGTAGTGCTCGGCAATCGTCTCATTAGGCATACTGCCAATATATCGCCGACTTCAGCGCCTCTCCCAGCCCCTCCTCTCCACCCCATCGCGCCCGATCGCACAGCTGTCCCAATCTCACATCCGGCGGAAACCCACACGAAACCCGGAAGAGCCGACATTCCTTCACTCGGGAGATTCCGTGCGACTCCTCCTACCGATAATCATCAGCCTCCTCGGAGGCGTCGCCATCGGACTGCAAAACCCGCTGGCCGCCTTGATGGGCCAAAG
>CAJVYZ010000276.1 GCA_913009915.1 uncultured Gemmatimonadota bacterium
TATGTCTGCGTCTACTTTGTCATTGCTTGTTTGTTTTTTTTTTTCAAGCAGAAGACGGCATACGAGATATATCAGTGTGACTGGAGTTCAGACGTGTGCTCTTCCGATCTGCCAGGCGGGCTGCGGCACCGGTGAGGGACAGGAGACCGCGGGCCAGCCACTCGGGGACGCCCGGGGTGGCCACATTCCTTCCCACGGCCTGGCCGGCGGCCTGGGCGAAGGCCCTGCTGGTGAAGATCTCCGGGTGGCAGGGATAATACGTCCTGCCGACGGCCAGGTCGGTGACGGCCACCGCCACCAGGGCTCTGGCAAGATCCTCCCCGATAACGGCGGAGAGTTCCTGGGCTCCCGACCCGAACACCGGAGCAACTCCCCAGCGCGCCAGCTTGAACAGCTTGAGGACTTCCTTGTCGCGCGGGCCGTACACCATGGCTGGCCGGAGAATGGTCCACGGGAGCGAACTGCGGCGTACCTCTTCTTCGCCGGCCAGTTTGCTCCGGCCATAATGGGTCACCGGCTGGGGCGGTTCCTGGCCCGTGTGGGGACGCCCCGGGGCTGAGGGGCCGGCCGCGGCCATGGAGGACACCAGGATGAAACGGGGCGAGCCGTGCGTGGCCGCAGCGCGCACCAGGTTGCCGCTCCCCTCGCGATTGGCGCGGTCGAACTCGGCCGCGTTCCGGGCGGCCACGAGGCCCGCTACGTGGAAGACGATGTCTTGGTCGGCTGTGGCTGCCTCGAGCGCGGGCCGATTGTGCAGGTCGCCCACGACCAGGCGCACACCGCGCGGCTCGAGGTCCCCCGCCTTGGCTTTGGCTGGTGAACGAACGAGCGCGGTGACGGTGTCACCGCGCTCGAGCAGGACATCGATCAGGTGGCTGCCAACGAATCCGGTGCCACCGGTGACGAGGACGTTCATAGCGCCCGGTCGTACATGCGGTAGGTCTTGTACGGTTTGAATCCCACCTTGTCCGCCGCTTGGCGCATGGCGGCGTTGTCTTCCAAAATCCAGCCGGCCTCGCCCCAGCGCATCTTGTGTTTGTGGCCCTTAGTCCAGATCCAGTGGTACAGTACCGCGTCGATGCCCTTGCCGCGGAACTCAGGCACGATTCCCAACAGCAGAATGCGCAACCGGTGGATGCGTTGGGTCTTGAGTTGCCACAACAGCTTGAGGGCGGTGGGGAACATCCGGCCCGACCTGTTGGAACGGAACACGACGTTGAAGTCCGGCAGGGCCAGTCCAAAGCCGATCACCTCGCCGTCCTTCTCGACAAACGGTACCAGATCGGGAACAATCACCGGTTTGAACTGCGCCGCGAGGTGGTCGATCTCCGCGTCCGTCATGGGGACGAAGCCCCAGTTCTTCTCCCAGGCCTGGTTGTACACTCGCTTGACCAATTCGATTTCGTTGTCGAAGTCGTCCATGTTCAACGGCCGCAGGGTGATCTTTTGCCGGTTGGTGATAATCGTGAGGGCCCTCGAAAGTCGTTCCGGCAAGGGCGTTTCGGTAAGGCCGTCGGGCGCGCCCTTACAGTACATCAGCATATTCTTGGCCGGGGTGAAGCCGGCCCCCTCGATCAGTGCGGCGTAGTACGGTGGATTGTAGGGAGACATCAGTGTCGGTGGCGTCTCGAAGCCCTCCACCAGGAGCCCGCATTCGTCGTTGACGGAGAACGACGCCGGACCGCGCATCACGTCATGTTCCTTGGCGCTCAGCCACTGGGCCACTGCCTCGAACAGGGCGTGCGCCGTCGCGCTGTCGTCTTCGCACTCGAAGAAGCCGAAGAACCCGACACGGTCGTCGTGGGTTTCGTTGTGGAGCCTATTGGAGATGGCGGCGATCCGCCCCACGACTGTTCCGTTCCGTTCCGCCAGGAAATAGTCCGCCTCGGCGTGGGCAAAGAACGGGTTCTTCTCTCTCGAGAGGAGCGCGCGAATGTCGTGCTTGAGCGGCGGCACCCATATGGAATCCCGCCTATGGAGTCGATAGGGAAAATCGATGAAGCGTTTGAGATCGCGGGGAGTCTCGACCCGCCTTACAGCCACCTGGCTCAGATTACACCCAGTTCGCGCCCGATCGTGGCAAAGGCCTCGAGCGCGAAATCGATCTGGTCGAAGCTGTGCGTCGCCATGACGCTGGTCCGCAGGCGGCACTGGGCCGGGTGCACCGCCGGGGGCGCCACCGGGTTGGTGAACACGCCGGCGTCGAACAGCTTGCGCCAGAAGAGGAACGTCTTGTCGAGCTCGCCGATGAGCACCGGGACGATGGGCGTTTCGGTGGGGCCGACGTCGAGGCCCATTGACCGGAATCCTTCTTGCAGCCGGCGGGTGTTGGCCCACAACTGGTCGCGGCGTTCGGGCTCGTCCTGCAAGACTTCCAGCGCGGCTATTACGCCCGCGGTATTGGCCGGCGGGAGCGAAGCGGTGAAGATCAGCGGCCGGCTGTGGTGCTTCAGGTAGTGGATGATCTGCTCCGACCCCGCCACGAAACCACCGATGGACGCCAGCGACTTGGAGAACGTGCCGACGATGATGTCGACGTCGTCGACCATATCGAAATGGGCGGCGGTGCCGTCGCCGTTGGGACCCAGCACCCCGAGCGAGTGGGCGTCGTCCAACGCCAGCGCCACGCCGTTCCGCTGGGCGATCTGCACCAGGGCGGGCACGTCGGCGATGTCGCCCTCCATGGAATAGACGCCGTCCACTATGATCATCGATCCGCGGTCGGGGTCCGACTGGATCTTGCGCTCGAGACCTTCCATGTCGCCGTGGACGAAGCGCTCGGTGCGTCCGTAGGACATCTTGGCGCCATCGACGATCGAGGCGTGATCGAGCTTGTCGAGATAGACCTTGTCGCTGCGGCCAACCAATGCAGATATCAACCCCAGGTTGGCGCCGTAGCCGGTCGAGAAGACTATTACCTCGTCCTTGCCGAGGAATTTGGCAAGGTCGTGCTCCAGCTGACCGTGAAGATCGAGGGTGCCGTTGAGGAACCGGCTGCCGGTGCAGCCCGACCCGTAGCGCTTGAGGGCAAGTTCGGCCGCTTCCAGCACTTTGGGATGATGGGTCAGCCCCAGGTAGTTGTTGGAGCCGAGCATGATCCGCTTCTTGCCTTCGATGACGACGACCGTGTCTTCCGACTCGGAGATCGGCTTGAAATACGGATACAGGCCCGCGGCCTGGACTTCCTTGGCCTTGGTGAAATTTCGACACTTGTCGAAGAAGGCAACGTGCTGCAGGGTCGTATGGCTACTCACTTGGCCTCGTGGTCAGGTGTGAAATCGGCCACCCTCGAGTGGCCGTAGATCCATACAATAAGACAACCTAAAATACTGCGGTCCGTCAGGTAGCACAAGCTGGAACGTGGTCTCAGTCCCATCTTTTGCATGGCGTTTTGCCCGAGAGGGGGGCCAGAAAAACAGGCAATTTGCCATGTCTCGGTCTCGCGGTTGACACATCAAGTAATGTTGATATATTGCCACCATGACAGCGGTCGCACAGCCAGATATGGCTACCATGGCGCGTCGGTATCAGGCGCTTTCCGATCCCACCAGGCTCAGAATCTTGGACCTCCTGGCCGGCGGGGAGCGCTGTGTCTGCCAGCTGACCGAAGCCACGGGGGCCGCTCAATCGCGGCTGTCGTTCCACTTGAAAGCGTTGCTTGAGGCCGGACTGCTTCGGGCTCGCCGGTCGGGCCGGTGGATGTACTACTCCATCGATCTCGCGGGCATCGACCGCGGGGCTTCCTATCTGGAGAGCCTGTCGCAGCGAACCGCCAAGCAGGCGCCGATGGAGCACGTGTGCGTCGAGGACGGGAGCTGCTGTAGCTGAGGGTGTTTTTTTGGGACAATCCATCAATATTTGTTGATGTTACGGAGGAGCGCATGACTATCGAATCGCAGGAGCGGCTCACCGCCGCCGTTAAGGAACGATACGCCAGGGCCGCCCGGCAGGCGTCTGCGGGAGAACCATCGAGCTGTTGCGGGGACGACTGTGGTTGTCAGCCCGATCCGATCACCCGGGATCTATACCCGGCCGAAGAACTGACCGGGCTGCCGGCTGAGGCGCTGGCGGCGTCCCTGGGGTGCGGCAACCCGACCGCCTTGGCCGAATTGCAGGCGGGCGAGGTGGTGCTCGACCTGGGGTCGGGTGGGGGTATCGACGTGCTGCTGTCGGCCCAACGGGTCGGCCCCAGCGGCAAGGCCTACGGTTTGGACATGACCGACGAGATGCTCGAGCTGGCCCGGGCCAACCAACAGAAGGCCGGAGTCGTCAACGCGGAGTTCCTGCGCGGAGAGATCGAAGACATTCCGCTCCCCGATGCCAGCGTCGACGTCATCATTTCCAACTGCGTCATCAACCTGTCGGGCGACAAGGACCGGGTGTTGCGAGAGGCCTTTCGGGTGCTGCGGCCCGGTGGCCGATTGGCCGTGTCCGACATCGTCATCCGGCGCCCGCTGCCGGACGTAATTCAGAGGAGCATGGCACTGTGGACGGGGTGTGTCGGTGGCGCGCTCGAGGAAACCAGCTACCGGTCGAAACTGGCAGACCAGGGGTTCGTCGACATCGACTTCGAGCCCACGCGGGTGTACGGACGAGAGGACGCCCTGGCGTTGATCCGGTCGGTGGATGGATTGAGTGAGGACCTGGCCGACGAACTTTACGGTGCGGTCATGAGCGCGTTCATAATGGCGCGGAAGCCGAGCTTGTAGGGCGCGATCGGAAGAGCGTCGGGTAGGGAAAGAGTGTAGATCTCGGGGGGCGCCGGAG
>CAJVYZ010000277.1 GCA_913009915.1 uncultured Gemmatimonadota bacterium
TACCACTTCACTATTCTATCAATGCGTGATTATTCTTTTCTGTGTGATATTATTATTTTTTCTTTTTCTTTTATTTTGTTTTTTCTCTTTTTTTTTTTTTTTCAAGCAGAAGACGGCATACGAGATATATCAGTGTGACTGGAGTTCAGACGTGTGCTCTTCCGATCTTCCTCAGTTTCCGCGCCGTCCTCGGCAGGGGCCTCCTGGGCCTGCACCGGGGCCGGTTCCTCTTCCTCGGGCTGCTTCGTCATTTCGTGCAGAATCGCCTGGACGGCACCGGTAGATTCGTCGTCCATCCCGGGGATTTCGGAGATCTTCTCGGCGTCGAAGCTGAGGAGATCGTCCAAGGTGGCGACGCCGGCTTCCTCCAGGACGGCCACCACATCCGGCGACAACCCGGCCAACTCCGCCAGCGGAACCTGAACTTCTTCGATTGTCCCGCGAGCCCCACCCAGGAAGGGACCTTCCCCACCCCGTTCCAACCACTCCCGGCTGGAATAGAGGTCGATCTTCCAGCCCGTCAGTTCCGAGGCCAGGCGCACGTTCTGGCCCCCCCGGCCGATTGCGAGGGAGAGCTGATCCTCGTCTACGATGGCCTGGATCGTCTTGCTGTCGTGATCGAAGTAGACCTTAGTAACCCGTGCGGGGGCCAGGGCCAGGCGGGCGAACCGCTCCGGATCCGGCGACCAGGGCACGATGTCGATCCGCTCCGAACCGAGTTCGTTGACGACCGCCTGCACCCGCGAGCCCTTGAGACCCACACAGGCCCCGACGGGATCGATGGAGTCGTCTCGCGAGACGACGGCGACCTTGGTTCGGCTGCCGACTTCACGGGCGATCTCCTGGATCTGGACGATCTCCTGCTGGATTTCGGGCACTTCGAGCCGGAAGAGCGCTTGCACGAACAACGGATCCGCCCGGGACAGTATGAGCCGCGGGCCCTTGGGAGTCTCCTCCAGCCGCTTGAGGACCGCGCGGATGGTGTCGCCCTGGTGGAACCGCTCCCGGTTGTTCTGTTCCCGGTAGGGGATGATGGCCTCGGCCTCGCGGAACTTGTTCAGCATGATGACCAGTTTGCCGCGCTCGATTTGCTGGATTTCGCCGGAGAGGAGTTGGCCGATCTTGTTGCCAAATTCTTCCCGGATGCGGGTGCGCTCTCCCTCCCGAACACGCTGGATGATCCGCTGTTTGGCGGCCTGGACCGCCAGCCGGCCGAAGCTGGCGAAGGGGAGTTCCTCTTCGAGCATGTCGCCGACCTCGAAGTCAGAATCGCCGAAGCGAGCTTCCTCGAGCGAGATTTGGCACGCCTCGTCCTCAACCTCCTCGACCACCCGACGCAGGCGGAGCACCTCGATGGTACCGTCGTCCTCGTCCACGTTCATTTCGAAGGTGACCGTAGGACCATAGGCGCGCACGAGGGCCGCCTGAATCCCATCCTTCAGGAGATCGAGCAACTCCTCGCGGTCCAATTGTTTGGCGTCCGCCAGTTCGCGAAACGCTTCCAACACTTCCGGAGAACTAGGCATCCGATGCGTACTCCTAGAGTTTTCCTATCGTGTCCCAATCGACGACCAACGTGGCCTGGCGGATATCGCTCAGGGCCACCGTCACGTTCTGATCGTCGTGACGCAACACCACGTGCTCCTCGTCGGGGACAGCCACGATTTCCGCCGTCCGCTTCCCGCCCAGACGGGGCGACTGTATCCGCACCCGGCGCCCCACGAAGCGACGCCAGTGATCTGGCCACCGGACCGGACGCTCCAGCCCGGGCGACGACACCTCGAGAACGTACTGGTGCCCCACCGCCGGGTCGCTTTCGAGGGCCTGCTCGAGCGATCGGCTCAGGGAGGCGCACTGGCCAACACTGATGCCGTGGCCCGGCCTGCTGTCGGGGATATCCGCCTTGACCTTGATGACCCGCCGCCGCGATGTTCCAGCCACCTCAAAATCCACGAGGTCGAACCCCGCTTCGGTGACATAGCGCCGGACCAACTCCAAAAGGCCGTCGTCGGACACGCTGGTTGGACCCTTGGTAAAAAAAAATGTGAGGGAAAACCCCCACATCGACGAACTGCCGACTTGCCCCTCCACCCCACAACACTCAATAATAACGCAACTCCCTAGGGGGCGTCAAGCAATCCCAGGTAGGCGACCATCCGG
This sequence comes from uncultured Gemmatimonadota bacterium, assembly GCA_913009915.1. GTDB lineage: Bacteria > Gemmatimonadota > Gemmatimonadetes > Gemmatimonadales > GWC2-71-9 > N074bin45. Next base: position 2,161 of record CAJVYZ010000277.1, read on the forward strand.
CCGGGAGCGCCGCCCGACGCCCGGTGGCTGAAAAACCGCTCGTGGTCGTGGACCGTGCACCACTGGGAGACCGAGATCTCGCCGATACCCAACCGCCGCGCCTCCGCGGTGAGCCGGTCACGCACGTCCACGGCCCAGGGCTGGGGGAAGTCACCCCGGAGACCAAAGGCCTCCAGCACCTCAGAACCTACTTCAAAGCAGGCCCCGCAAATCCCGACACCACTGTGCATTACGACATCAGCCGGATCGGACCCTGCTCGAACGGCCAGCAGTTCCATCCCTCGGGTGAGGATGCCGCTTGCCGCTCCACGCCACCCGGCATGCAGCAGGGCGCAGGCCCGCCGGGTGGGATCGACCAGATACACGGGAATGCAGTCGGCCACGGTGACTGTCAACAGCAGGCCCGTCACGCCGGTAGCGTGGCCGTCCACGCCGTCCAGCCGGAGCCACCCCTCGAGGTGGTCGTGCCACCGCACGTCGATGCCATGCACCTGGTGCCCTTGGACCACGCCGGAGATCTGTGGCAGAGCGTCCCGCAGGGTCCGCCACCGCCCGATGATCTCGGCCGCAGGCCGGTCCGATAACAGGCTCAGATCGAATTCGGTTCCGCCGCGGCCCTGGCGGCCGGTGATGCCGGCCACCACCCCGAAACGGCTTTCCCAGTCCGGGACGTCGTAGCGTGGCACCCCGGCGTCGGCGGAGGAGTCTTCCCTGACGGCAGTGGCGCTAGTCATCGATTCGTTCGATGATGGCTCCCAGGGCACGCAGGCGCTCGTCGATGCGCTCGTAGCCCCGTTCGATCTGTCCGATGTTGTGGATGGTGCTTTGTCCCTCGGCGCCCAGGGACGCCAGCAGCATAGCCATCCCCGCTCGGATGTCCGGCGATTCGACCGTGCCGCCCCGCAACGGGGATGGTCCGGCGATCAGCGCCCGATGCGGGTCGCACAGGACGATCCGAGCGCCCATGCCGATCAGCTTGTCGACGAAGAACAGGCGCGATTCGAACATCTTCTCGAACACCAGCAGCAGGCCTTCACACTGGGTGGCGGCGACGATGGCGATCGACATCAGATCCGCCGGAAAGGCCGGCCAAGGCCCGTCTTCCAACTTGGGCACGTGGCCACCCAGGTCCGTCTTGATCCTGCGCTCCTGCTTGGCGTCGACGATGAGCCGGCTGCCGTCCAGCCGCGGCACGATGCCCAGACGCTGGAACCCCATCAAGGTAGAGCGCAGATCTTCGGCTCGTACGGGGTCGATGGTGATGTCGCTGTTGGTCACGGCCGCCAAGCCGATGAAGCTGCCAACCTCTATGTGGTCCGGTCCGATGGAGTAGCTACACCCGGTGAGCGCCCGGCCACCTTCGATGATATAGGCGTTCGAGCCGATGCCCTCGATGTGGGCCCCCATGGCCACCAGCATGCGAGCGAGGTCCTGCACGTGGGGCTCGGCGGCGGCGTTACGGATGACCGTACGGCCGCTGGCGGCCACCGCCGCCATGATGGCGTTCTCGGTGCCAGTGACGCTTGGTTCGTCGAGAAAGATGTCGGCCCCGGTGAGTTCCGACGCCTCCAGCTCGTAGCGGTCGCCCACCCTGACCTGGGCGCCCAACCGTTCCAGGGCCAGGAAATGGGTGTCGATCCGCCGCCGCCCGATGACGTCTCCGCCGGGCGGCGGGAGGACCACTTTGCCGAATCGCGCCAGCAGCGGACCGGCCAGGAGGATCGAAGCCCTGATGTTGGCGCACAACTGGGCGTCGAGCGGCTTGGGTTGGCAGTTGCCGGTGTCGACCCGCACCGTGTTGGCGTCGGTCCACTCGATATCGGCCCCCAGGTCCGCCAGCAGCGCCATCATGGTTTCGACGTCGCGGATACGGGGGATGTTGTCCAGGGTGACGGGACCCTCGGCCAGCATGGTGGCGGCCAGGATGGGGAGGGCGGCGTTCTTGTTGCCCGCGGGGCGGATGGTTCCACTGAGGGGGGCTCCCCCGGTAACCACGAATCGTGGAGGCATGGCAGCAAGCTCGCCACGGTAAAGGAGGGCGTCAAGCGTCCGGGCGGGGATTCCGTAAACCGGCTTCCGGGGTAAACTTGCATGGGTGGGCTTGTCGAACCTGAAACAAGTTGGGGGCGTCCCGTGTTGTTCGTGTTGCAGGCCGCATCGGGAGGCGTGGCCGGATGGGTGGGTACCACGGTCGCGATTTCGGTTGCCATCATCGCCGGGGCGTTCATCGTCATGGCGGTCATACTTGTCATCACCGCCAAAGCACTGCGCGACACGTCCTCGTCCGTCGCCGATACGGTGGATCGGCTCGAGCGGGACGCGACTCCGGCACTGCAGGCCATCCGCGAGGTGGCCCAGGACGGTCGTGAGGTGAGCGCGCTCGTTCGGCGGGAGGTCAAATCGGTGGTCCGCACTTCCAAGCGACTGCGCAAACGGGTGCGGCGTGGGGCGGACCGTTTGGAAGACCGCCTGGAGGATCTCGACACGCTGTACGAAGTGGTAGATCGGAAGAGCACACGTCTGAACTCCAGTCACACTGATATATCTCGTATGCCGTCTTCTGCTTGAAAAAAAAAAATGATAAATCACA
>CAJVYZ010000278.1 GCA_913009915.1 uncultured Gemmatimonadota bacterium
ACGTCAAGTGGTCCGCTCCCTTCGCGACAACGTGCCAGGAGTCAGCGAGGTGCAGCAGGACTTCGGAGTCCGGAGTTGAGTTGAAGTCACCAGCCAAGATCGTCGGAATCGTGTCATCGCCGAGCAACCCCTCCAAGGCGACCGCCTGCGCCAGCCGCTCCTCAGCGGTGCGGTAGAAGTGTATGCCGACGAACCGAAGGCTTTGCCCCGTCTTGGGTGACGTGACGATCGCGGCTAGAGCTGTCCGCGGCTCTTCTCCGTCCGGAAGTCGGTAGTTTGCCGATTCCGCAACGGGCCACGCCGACAGAAGAGCCATGCCATACGCGCCCCCCTGGTAGGCCATGAAACGACCGAAGACGGGTTGCAGCCCCGTCAGGCGACCGAGTTCGGCAACCTGATCAACTCCCATCGTGCGGGAAGTGACACTATCGACCTCTTGGAGTGTGACCAGATCGGGATCGACCTCCCGGATCAACGCGGCAATCCGCACGAGATCAAGCTTCTCGTCCATCCCTTCACCGTGATGGATGTTGTAGGCCAACACCCTGAGCGTGTCGGCCGACGCTGAGGTCGGGGGAGGCCCCTTACTCGAACCCTGGCATCCGGCTCCGAGAGCAACTATTGCCGAGGCCAGCATCACTCTGAGCGTCTGTTGAGGGGTCAAGGGAGTCTACCGATCACTTGGGAGAGTCATCTAACGTCTTGCCGTTAGGCAGAACCTCGTAATTGCCACGGATAACGGTATACGTTATATTACTTGGTGATTCAGAGCTTTGCAACCCGCGGGACCCGGGCCGTCTTCGATTCCACTGATTCCAAGGCGGCGAGGCATACATGTCCTCAGTCCTTGTGGAAGGTGGCACGTCGTAAACTCGACCAACTGAACCAGGCCCATGTGCTCGATGACTTGCGAGCCCCACCAGCCAATAGGCTCGAGAAGCTGCGAGCGGACCGAGTCGGACAGCACAGCATCCGTATCAACGACCAATACCGCGTTTGCTTCAGCTGGACGCCGACTGGTCCCACGAACGTGGAGATTGTCGACTACCATAACTAGGTAAGGTTAACCCATGACCCCGCTCCCAACGAACCGTCCCCCCACGCATCCAGGCGAGATGCTCCTTGAGGAGTTCCTCAAGCCTATGGGGCTTAATCAGACACAACTGGCCGACCGCATCCACGTTTCCTATCCGCGAGTCAACGAACTCGTCAACGGTAGGCGTGGCGTGACTCCGGATACGGCTCTGAGGTTAGCGAAGCTCCTTGGGACTACTGCGGAGTTCTGGCTCAACGGTCAGCGTAATTGGGACCTATGGCATGCACTGCAGAGCCCGACCGCAGCTGAGATTCGGCGCATCAGGCCAGTACGGCGTTCTACAAGACGTCGATCACCACGAAACCCTTCTAGTTCTTCCTAACGTCCTGCCGTTGAACTGCGGGCCGTGCTTCCAGCGTGCCGAAATGAACGGCCGGGCCTATCAGTATTGACGACTCTTAGGGTTCCTGGCCCATTCACCCCAGAGTTGACGCTCGGCGCTGCTGGGTTTCAGCGGCGCTCGAGCGTCCTTCCTCCGAAATCAGGCGAATAGATCGAGGTTCATCACCTTGTTCCAGGCAGCCACAAAGTCACGCACGAACACCTCCTGGGAGTCGTCACACGCGTAGACTTCCGCGATCGCTCGGAGCTGGGAGTTCGACCCGAAGATCAGGTCCACGCGGGTGCCGGTCCACTTCAGGTCGCCTGTCGCACGATCGCGCCCTTCGAACACGTCTTGGGCGTCCGATGCCGCTTTCCACGTCGTTCCCATGTCGAGCAGGTTCACGAAGAAGTCGTTGGTGAGCTTCTCGGGGCGCTCGGTGAAGACGCCGTGTGGGGACTGTCCAACGTTCGCATTCAAGGCGCGCATGCCTCCAATGAGCACCGTCATCTCGGGTGCGGTCAGCGTCAGGAGTTGTGCCCGATCGATCAGCAGATCCTCGACCGATACAGAGTGTTTGGCCTTGAGGTAGTTGCGGAACCCGTCTGCCATCGGCTCGAGCACGGCAAACGATGCCACATCGGTCCGCTCCTGCGATGCATCCGAGCGTCCCGGCGTGAAGGGAACCTCCATATCGTGCCCGGCGTTCTTCGCAGCTTGCTCGACCGCTGCGCAACCACCCAGGACGATCAAGTCGGCGAGCGCAATCCTCTTGCCGCCGGACTGGGCGTCGTTGAACTCCTTCTGGATCGCCTCGAGAGTTTCGAGCTCCTTCGCCAATTGGGCAGGCTGGTTGACCTCCCAATCCTTTTGCGGTGCGAGGCGTATGCGTCCACCGTTCGCTCCACCGCGCTTGTCGGAGCCGCGGAAGGTTGCGGCCGATGCCCAGGCGGTCGACACCAGCTGGGAGATGGAAAGCCCGGATGCGAGGATCTTGCCCTTGAGGGTTCCGATGTCCTGCGCGTCGACCAGTTCATGATCGACTTCAGGGACGGGATCCTGCCAGAGAAACTCCTCCTTCGGAACCAGCGGGCCGAGATAGCGGGATCGGGGGCCCATGTCGCGGTGGGTAAGCTTGTACCACGCCCGGGCGAATGCGTCTGCCAACTGGTCCGGGTTCTCGTGGAAACGCTTCGAAATGGGCAGGTAGATTGGGTCCTCTCTCAAAGAGATGTCGGTCGTGGCCATCATGGGCGCGTGCCGCTTCGAAGTGTCGTGCGCATCCGGGACTACATCGGCCGCCGATGGATCCTTCGGCGTCCACTGCCACGCGCCAGCAGGGCTCTTCGTCACTTCCCACTCGTAGCCGAAGAGCGTGTCAAAGTAGCCGTTGTCCCAGCGCACCGGCTTCGGCGTCCACGCGCCTTCCAGGCCGCTGGTGATCGCGTCGTCGCCTTTGCCACTGCCGAAGCTGCTCTCCCAGCCGAGGCCTTGCTCTTCGATGCTCGCGCCCTCGGGCGCAGGACCTACGAGTGCCGGATCGCCAGCGCCGTGGCACTTACCGAACGTGTGTCCGCCAGCGATGAGGGCGACGGTCTCTTCGTCGTCCATCGCCATGCGCGCGAAGGTCTCACGGATGTCGACGGCCGCAGCCAACGGATCTGGTTTTCCGTTCGGCCCCTCCGGGTTCACGTAGATCAGACCCATCTGAACAGCGCCGAGCGGGTTCTCGAGTTCCCGGTCGCCGGAGTAGCGCTTGTCCCCGAGCCACTCCGTCTCGACACCCCAGTAGATGTCTTGTTCGGACTCCCAGATGTCCTCTCGCCCACCGGCGAATCCGATGGTCTCGAACCCCATCGACTCCAGGGCGCAGTTGCCAGCGAAGACCATGAGGTCGGCCCAGGAGACCTTGTTGCCGTACTTCTGCTTGATCGGCCAGAGCAGCCTCCGCGCCTTGTCGAGGTTCCCGTTGTCAGGCCAGCTGTTGAGGGGCGCGAAGCGTTGTGAACCAGAGGATGCGCCGCCGCGGCCGTCTCCGATGCGGTAGGTGCCTGCGCTGTGCCACGCCATCCGGATAAAGAGAGGCCCGTAGTGACCGTAGTCAGCGGGCCACCAGTCCTGAGACGTGGTCATCAACTCGAAGAGATCCTCCTTGAGGGCTTCGACGTCAAGCTTCTTGAACTCCTCAGCGTAGTTAAAGGCCTCGGGCATCGGGTTCGCCGCCGGAGAGTGTTGGTGGAGAATGCCGAGGTTCAGCTGATCGGGCCACCAGTCCCGATTCGACGTGGCCCCGACAGTCGTATGTACCGGACTCCCGTGCATTACGGGGCACTTGCCTTGGCTTCTATCAATATTTGCGTCCATGCTTCTTTCCTGTTGTGGCTGGTTGATGGATCCGTTGAGCGGAGAAAATCGAAAGACCTCTGGACGACGGTCCAGGGTTCTGGTCTGCACTATCGGAATATACCAAGACACCGGCATGGCCTCATACCCGGCGCGTTACCCGCAGTGGCCGCGCCTGGTAAACGCAGGCGTCTAACTGATTCGCACCCCATCATGTCCTGGACGACGATCCCGTAGTCCCGGCCGTGAGGTGCGAAGGCGTGCTCGAAGATCGGGAAACCGCCGTGGGGCAGCCAACTCAACATTCTATCGGCTTCAAGTTGCCTAACGTCTTGCCGTTGACTGCGGGCCGCACTTCGGGCATGTCGAAATGGACGGCCGGGCCTACTAGTATTGACGACTGCTCCAATCAATGGCCCACCGAACACGCTGTTCCAATGGCCGGTTATGCCGCCAATCTATTCCAAGCCCGTCCTTCCGGCCCAATACTGAGGTCGACGCCGATGATGGGCTACGGCGAGAATGTGCAAGTGATCCGGTAGGACCTGGTAAACCAGACTGTAGGGGAAGCGACGTGTTGGGGCCATGCGGAGGTTGTGCGGAGTCGGCCTTCCGACGTTGGGATGAATCTCAAGTATCGTGAGCAGGCGCTCGATTTCGTCTAGAAACTCTGCTCCGAGGCCAGGCTCAGCGTGTTCGTAGAACGTGGCCGCGTCGGTGAGTTCTTGGTCAGCGAGCGGATGAAACTCAGGCTTCATTCCGCCAGCCGTCGGCGGGCATTCTCCAGTACCGAAGTGGCGGGAATCGATTGCACGGTCCCAGACGCAAGTTCAGCGGCCCGCCGCTCCGCCTCATCCAGCCAGGCCGGATCCAACTCCGGCTGCTGGTCGAGGCTTTCGATCAAAACGCGCGCGAGGTGAGCACGCTCTTCGGACGGGAGGCGGAGCCACTGCGCTTCCGGGGTCTCTCTGGTCCTAGGCT
>CAJVYZ010000279.1 GCA_913009915.1 uncultured Gemmatimonadota bacterium
TTTAGTTGTTATGTACAATCTTGACTTACCAGCATTCTATTGTTTTGAATTTTGGTTTTTTAATATTATTTGTGATTTGTTTCTTTTGTCTCTTTTTTTTTTTTCAAGCAGAAGACGGCATACGAGATATATCAGTGTGACTGGAGTTCAGACGTGTGCTCTTCCGATCTGACTTCGACGTCCACCTTACATCACTCATCAACATTGCCGGCTTCAAGGCATCGCTTGGCCTGGATGTGGCAGCTGACTACGACGTAGTTGACCCTCTGCTCACCATGCGAGCCGACCGCCTCACAAGCGAGGCGACTGTGGCGCTCGCCGCGGTAAGCGATCTGAGTCAACGGCTCGAGGGTGCCGGTGATGAGAGTGAGGCCCAGTCCATACAGGTGGAGTTGACGGCAGCGCAGGAGCGGCTGCACGCGGCTACATCGGGTCTCGCTACGGTCGTGCAGTTGCTGGATCGGCGTGACATCGCGGCAGCGGAGTACAAGCAGGTGCTGATCCACGCGACGGGGAGGGTCACGACCGACGTGCTGGATGTAGCCGTAGCGACGGGCCTGGTACGACAAGCGTGGAATTCCGGGACGGCGTGGCTGTTCGACCACGTACCCCAGATGCTGTTCAACGTCTTCATGTTCTTGCTCATCGTCTTTGCGTTCCGGCTGCTGTCCCGGATCGTCGCCCGGATCATGACGCGCGCGATACGGAGCCACGATACCAAAGTTCCCGAAATCCTGAAGGAACTGGGCGTCCGCATCGTGGCCAACATGGTGTTCCTGCTGGGGATTCTGATCGGCCTCTCGCAACTCGGCATCCATGTCGGCCCGGTACTTGCCGGGCTCGGCGTGGCCGGGTTCATCGTGGGCTTCGCCTTGCAGGACACGCTGTCAAATTTTGCCGCCGGGATGATGATCCTGGTGTATCAGCCGTTCGATGTTGGCGATGTGATTGAAGCGGCCGGCGTAACTGGCCAGGTCAAACAGATGAGCCTGGTATCCACCACCATTCTCACGTTCGACCACGAGCGGTTGGTCGTCCCCAACCGGCAAGTGTGGAGCGGCGTCATCCGCAACAAGACGTCCGAGCCACGTCGCCGGGTGGATCTGACTTTCGAAATCGGACGGCGGGACCAGGTGGCCCGTGCGGAGGCGATCTTCGCCGACATCATGAACCAACACCCGCTGGTTCTCGACGATCCGCCGCCGGAGATACGGGTCAACGATCTGAGTGAGGCTTCGGTGGATTTCCTGGTCCGCCCGTGGGTCAATACCCCGGACTACTGGACGGTGTACTGGGAGATCACTCGCCTGATCACCGATCGATTCGCGGTCGAGGGCATAGCGGTACCCGCCCCCAGACGCGAGGTGCACCTTACGGAGTCGAGCGGGGTCAGCACCGCCGGCGCCTAGGGAAGTTGGCGCGGCGACGCGTTCCTCCCGCCGCGCCAAGCTACTCGTCAGCTGTCAATTGGGCCCTGAATCCCGTGTGACAAGACACACAGCCACTCTCCAGATCTCCCAGCGCAGGTAACACATCGGCAATGTCATTCCCCGCCGCCGCGGCCGCCAAGCTAACCGCGGCGTCGTGCACTCGCTTGTCTCCCGCCACAAAATCTCGAAATTCCGCGCCGAGTAGTTGCTGGATACGGGTACGCTCGGCGGCGGAGACATGAGGGTGACCGGCAATGGATGTTGCTGCCCGCTCGACCTGGGCCAGATCTTCGGCCCAGATGCCGGTGTGCACGCTGTCCATGTCGGCGGCAATGCCGGCCATGACGGCCTTCAGTGTTCCGGGGTCAGGCACAGCCGGCGCCTCTTCCAGTTGGACATCGGTGGATGGCGCCTGCTCGACGGTGGTGCATCCGCCAAGGCCGAGCAAACAGATCAGGGTTACGCTCTTCACCATGCGAGGCATCGAGTTTGTCATTGTGTGTCGACCAGAAGTGCACGCAGGGTATGCCAACTCTGATCAATCCGCTTGTCGAGATCGGGCAGTATGGTATCCGCCAGCATGCGTTCAAAGGAAAATGTCAGCAACAAGCCCTGGACGATGCGCGTCAGTTCTCGCGGCGCCAGCTTGGGTCGCAATCGACCCTCATCTGCCAACTCCGTTAGGCAACTGCCGACGAAGGCCAGGTTGCGTTGTCGCCAGTTGCGCAATTTCTCTCGCCCTGCTTCACCGGCCGCGTGCGCCAGTTGTTCGGAGAACATCAGCCGACCCATCGGCGCCATCCCCCCCAGCAACGCGGCTCGGCGGCGGAAGAACTTCTCCAACCGAAGGGCTGGATCGGAGTCCGCCGGGAGCGGTTCGGAAAACATGACGTCTTCCAACCGGTTCATGGCTGCCAGCACGATCTCTTGCTTGTCCTTGAAGTGACGGAAGATGGTGCCGTCGGTGATGCCGACCCGGGCGGCAACGGCCTGGGTAGTGAAGCCTCGCAGGCCCAGCTCGGCGATGACCTCCAATGCGGCATCAGCGATCTGCTGACGCCGCACCGCGCTACGCTGGTACTGTTGAGCCATTGAGAGAATCGGGTCGAGGTTAGCCGCCCCCGGCTGGCGGCCAACACACTAGAAGTAAATACTTACTTGTAACCTACACATTTCATGGGCCCGCTTCAACCCGGGTGAAATCTCCAGGCCGTCACCCCCGCATGACGGTGCCGCCCTCGGTGCCTGGCCGACATCTTGCCATTTCCTCTGGCGGGTAGGTTCTCGACGGTCCATGTTCTCGTGGGCTGCGGTTGTCCAGCTGAGAGCAGCAGTCCCAGGTTAGGTAGTGACTGCTCACGAAGGGGTACAGAACCAACTCCGAGGTACCGTGCGATAGAATGGCAACGTGTTCGCAGAACTCGGTCGGATGGGGTTGCGAAGGGTATCCGAGTGTTCCTTGGAGCCCTGTTCGTGATGACGGGGGCCATGAAGCTGATCGTGCCTCCGTTGGCCGTGGCCTGGGCAGGTCAACTCGCCGCAGCGAACATCCCGCTCCCGGAACTCAACCGTTGGGCCGTCCCCTTCATCGAGATGGCGGTTGGTGTGGCTCTGCTGGTCGGGTTCTACACCCGGATTGCCACCCTGCTGGTTTTGAACATCATGGCCGTGGCCACGTACGTGCACCTGGTGGTACACGATCCGGCGCTGTTCCCCCTACAGCCGGCCCAGCCCATCGTTCCTGCAGTGGTGGCGATTCTCTCTGTCTATGTCCTGGTCAAGGGAGGTGGATCGGGAAGCCTCGATCTGAGGACAACTGGCGAGACGCGCAATTGACTCTAGCGAGTCAGCCGCAGCACGAGGACGACGCCATTGCCGAGCTGGCTGTTCCGGTGAGTGAGCGGCTGGCGCTAGCCGACCGAGACCGCATTATCTTTTTCCTTGCGAGAATATCGCCGGAAGCTTGCAATAACGGCTCGCCATGAGCGCAGAGGGCTCCTACCGATGGAGGGTGACCGATGGCACGGTCAAAGAGCGCCGGCCGACCACTGCCGCACGGGAGCTACCTCATGGCGCCGCGGGACGGCGGCTGATGGGTCTCCTGTCATCCATTTCCCGCAGACTTGCCGCCGGCCAAGCTGTCCGCGCTCAACAGCGCTCCGCCGAAGTCCACCCACTGCAGCGCTATCCGGGGATACACCGACCGGGACCTCGAGATTTTCAAGAAGTTCGTCGTGTCTCCGGGTACCCCTGAGCCCGGCTTCATCACCGACTCCCTCGGGGTGCGTACCCGGGTGACGGCGCTCCCTGATTCGCTCCATGGGCGCGCCGGAGATACCATCGGACTGCCGGTGCCAGAAGATACCTATCACGCGGAGGCCATCGAGTACATCGGGCTCCTCAAGAGCGTGGCCGCCGCGCGCCACCGGTACACCGCCCTCGAGCTCGGCGCCGGATGGGGGGCCCTGGCTGGTGGCCGGCGCCCTCGCCGCCAAACGCATCGGGATCAGCGACATCCACCTCTACGGCGTGGAGGGCGACCCCGAGCACTGCACTTTCCTGCGGCAGCACTTCCTCGACAACGGGCTCGACCCGGACCAACACACGATCCTCAACGCCGCGGTCGGGGCCGAGCGAGGCATGGCACGCTGGCCACGGGATCCAAATCGGCTAACAACACGTGGGGCATGCGGCCCGCCCGGCAGGGCTCCGAGGCCGACACCAGCTACCTCGAGAACTCCGGGGCTTCCGCTGAGCATTACCGAAACATCGAGGTACTCCCGATCGCCGAACTGCTCCAGCGCGAGGAGCACTGGGAGCTGGTGCACATCGACATTCAGGGTTGGGAAGCGGCCGTGTGCCAGGCTGGGCTCCCGCTCCTCACCGAGAGAACCAAGTACGTCGTGGTCGGGACCCATTCGCGTAAGCTCGACGGCGACGTGCTACAGCTCTTCTGGAAGGCTGGCTGGGTACTCGAAAACGAGAAGCCGACACGGTTCCATTTTTCGGCCGACGGACGGGAATTGGAGAACATGACCGAGGTCGACGGCGCCCAGGTCTGGATGAACCCGACACTGTAGCTCCCGAAGACAACCTGGCACCGAGCCCAACCGCTGGCGCTGGCCGTCCGAGACCTGCATAATCGTCTATCTCACAGCCATGGAGACAAACGTGCGTGCCACCCTCTCCCCACGCTGGATGACCCTCGCAGTAGTCGCAGCCTGGCTGATGTTCCCGGCTGGTATCCAGGCACAGGAAGCTGCCAAGCCACTGTTGTCTGCCGAGATCGGCAACGCAATCGACAAGGATGGC
>CAJVYZ010000280.1 GCA_913009915.1 uncultured Gemmatimonadota bacterium
AAGCAGAAGACGGCATACGAGTTATATCAGTGTGACTGGAGTTCAGACGTGTGCTCTTCCGATCTCGTCGATTTCGCCGCGGCAGTCGCCACCGGCCACGACGACCACCTTCGCGCGTCGGCCGAACGGGCCGTGGCCCAAGACGTTCCTGCCGTGTGGATCGACGAGCTGGTGCTACAGTCGGTGCTCATGGTCGGCTGGCCGCGGGCACTGATGGCTATGGGCGTGTGGCGTTCCGTGGCCGGTGACGAAGCACCGGACCACGATGCGGACGCCGACTACGACGCAGCGGCAGCGTGGTACTCCCGGGGCCAGGAAACGTGCCGCGTGGTCTACGGCGAAAACTACGAGAAGCTGCGTGCCAACGTGCGTCGATTGCACCCGGCACTCGATGCCTGGATGATCACCGAGGGCTACGGACGCACCTTGAGCCGTCCGGGGCTAGACCTGGTTCGGCGGGAGCTGTGCACCGTGGTGCAAACGGCGGTACTGGACACGCCGCACCAGCTCCACTCGCATCTGCGCGGTGCTCTGAATGCCGGGGCCACCATCGCCCAGGTGGGTGCCGCACTCCGGTCGGTGGAACCTTTGATGACGCAGGAGCAATCGGTGAAAGCGGAAACCCTGTGGCAGGCGGTTCGGGAGCGAGCTACGTGCGATGCTGATTGATCGTGTCAAGGTGAAGGTCGCCGCCGGCAGCGGCGGTTCCGGCGCCTGTTCCTTTGCCCGCTTCAAGTATGTGCCCAAGGGAGGGCCGGACGGTGGAGACGGCGGCCGGGGTGGCAGTGTATACGTCCGGGCCGACCGCAACCTCGCCACGTTGCTCGACTACCGGTACCACAACAAGTGGCGGGCCGAGCGTGGCCAACACGGCACGAGCCGGAACAAGACCGGGCGCTCCAGCGACGACGTCTATCTCCCGGTACCACCGGGCACCGAAGTGTGGGACGCCGACAGCGGGACGTTCCTCGGTGACGTGGTGGAGGATGGCCAGACGCTGCGAGTGGCCCGCGGTGGACGGGGCGGGAGAGGGAACTTGGCCTTTGCCACGGCCACCCACCGGGCACCGCGGGAGTGGGAGCCGGGTGGGGAAGGCGAGACACTTTCCATTGAATTGGTTCTCAAGCTGATCGCCGATGTTGGCCTGGTAGGACAACCGAACGCCGGCAAGAGTACCCTCCTGTCGGTGGTGTCGGCCGCCAAGCCCAAGATTGCGGAGTACCCGTTCACCACGCTGGAGCCGAACCTGGGAGTGGTGGGGCTTGGCGAATCCCGCTCGTTCGTGATGGCGGACATCCCCGGCATCATCGAGGGGGCCCACGACGGCAAAGGACTGGGATCCAAGTTCCTGCAACACATCGAGCGCAACCGGGTGCTGGCGTTCCTGGTGCCGGCGGACTGTCTCGATCCCCAGGAGGAGTACCAGCAACTGCGCGACGAGGTCCGTGAATACAGCGACGATCTCTATCGCAAACCCCATCTGGTGGTCGTGAGCAAGATGGATCTGTGGCTGCCCGACGAACCCGATCCCACCGTCGTCGCCCCCGACGCTCTAGCGGTATACCACGTTTCGAGCGGTACGGGAGCCGGCATCGCCGAGCTCAAAGAGGCCATGTGGCACGCAGTCCAGGAGGCTCGGAAACAAGAACTCGACGGCGTCCCGTCCGAGGTTCCCGTCGATGAATGAGAATCGGGATGCCCATGTAGCGCTGGCGTTGACGCCAGGAATCGGCCCGGGCCGTTTTGCCCGATTGGTCAAGGCCTTCGACTCTGCCCACGGCGCCCTAGCGGCGCCGTTTGCGTTGTTGGGTACCGTGCCCGGGCTGTCCCGCGCCGCGGCCACGGCTGTGGTGTCGCAATCGCCCCATGCGGGGACTGTCGTGCGCCAGGCCGTAGAGGCGCTCGGCGGCGTGTGCCTCCTGCCCCACGATCCCGAGTTTCCCGAGGCGCTCAGGTCCATCCCCCAGCCGCCCCTGGTCCTCTTCGCCCTCGGCGACGTGGGCTTGTTGGCCACACCGGCTGTCGCCATCGTCGGCAGCCGTGACCACAGCGATTACGGAGAGCGGACCACTCGACTGGTGGCCGGAGCTGCCGCCCGGGCAGGCATAACCGTGGTGAGCGGCATGGCTCGCGGCCTCGATGCCGAGGCTCACTCGGCGGCGCTCGACGCAAAGGGAGGAACGATCGGTGTGCTGGGCAACGGCTTGGGTGTGGTGTACCCGGCGGCCAATCGCCGGTTGTACCAACGGGTGCAACGCGATGGGTTGTTGCTCACGGAATATCCACCCGGCGACAAACCTCACGCGGGGAGTTTTCCCAAGCGCAACAGGATCATCTCCGGACTGGCTAGAGTCACGGTCGTGGTCGAGGCGGCTGCGGGATCGGGCACGCTCATTACCGTCGAGACCGCGCTCGACCAGGGCCGCGACGTGATGGCGGTACCGGGCCCCATTACCTCGCCGACCTCGACCGGCACCAACCGTCTCATCCGGGACGGCGCCATACCATTGCTCGTCCCCGGCGATCTCTTGGAACTGTATGGCCGGCAGGCGAGCGCCCAACGGGAGGAGGCTCGCCCACAACCGATTCCCCGTCTCTCCGCCGAAGACGCCCGGCTGGTCGGCGTGCCGGGAATATCGACAAAGCCGCTCGTTTGCGGTACGGACCGGAAGAACTTTGCGTTTTGTCACAGGTGCGAACATGAAATGTGAGAATGCCGTCGCCCTGGTGACCGGAGCTGCGAAGCGTGTGGGACGTGCGATCGCGTTGGAGTTGGCGGCGGCGGGGTGCGACGTAGCCATCCATTACCACCATTCGGAAGCCGATGCGGGGGAATTGGTGGAACGAATCGAAAAGCTGGGACGGCGAGCCATCGCTGTGCGGGGCGATCTGGCGACTTCGGATGTTCCGGCTTGCATCGTTGCAACGGTTCGCCGGCAACTCGGCGGACTCGACGTGCTGGTGAACAATGCCTCGGTCTTCGTCGCCGATCCCGAAGGCGGTTTCGATCCGGCACATTGGCCGCGGGTTTTTCAGATCAACACGTTCGCACCAGCCGCTTTGATTGCGGCTGCCGAGGACGCACTGATTGCCGGTGGGCGTGGCAAAGTGGTCAACCTCTGCGACATATCCGCCGATCGACCATGGAAAAACCACATGGCGTACTGCGCTTCCAAAGCGGCTTTGATTAACGTCACCCGATCGGCTGCCCGAAGGCTTGCGCCGCACGTTCAAGTCAACGGTGTGTCTCCGGGGATAGCTGTTTTCCCGGACAACTACGATGAGAAGCTGCGCGAAAAACTGGTGGCAAAAGTGCCGCTACATCGTCCGGGAAGTCCAGCCGACATCGCGAACGCTGTCCGGTTCCTCGTGGAGCAAGCAGACTACGTCACCGGACAGATCATCAACGTGGACGGCGGACGAAGCATTGTTGGATGATCGTATCCGCGGACGTAAATGAGTCCGCAGATTGCGCAGATTCAAAAAAGCGAATAATGAAACAATTGCCTGTCTACGCCATATAGGTGAATCGAAAAACAATTCATCCAATCTGTGCAATCTGTGTAATCTGCGGACAAATCCGGCGAAGTCACTCGACCCATACTTTGGCGAGATCGGTATCGACCGGGTCTTCCAGCCCGCGCAAGGCCCGGATGTATTTGATGAGCTCGTCATTCGATTTGTCCATCAACTCAAGCCGTTTCTTCAACTCCTCCGAGTTTGGGTATTCCCGAAGCCCTTCCTCCCATACCTTGCGGGCATTGGCGAAGTTCTCCGCGAATCCCTCCTCGCGATTTTTGATATACGCATCTCCCAGGCCCACGTAGCCCAAGGCGAAATAGGCCCGCTGTTTCTCCGGAGGCAGTTTCTTTTGTATGGCAATCAATTCGGTGAAATCCTTGATCGCCATCGGCGCGTGCCCCAGCTTCCGAGGCCAATGCAGGTGGTTCATGCCCCGGATGAACTTGGCGGTCCAGCACTGGGGATCCAATTCAAGAATAATGCTCAACTCACGTAGCGACTTGTTCGAGAGTTTGCCCTGGCTGACGATCCCCAGCTTGGGCGACGGCATTTTATCCACATAGGCCAGGGCTTTGTTCAAGCGGGGCATGACCGACTTGGGGTATTTCTCAACCAAATCCTCGAAGAACCGGATCGACCGATCGAAGTAAACGTGCCCATACCGCCGAACCAACATGCGGTATGCGTTGGAATACAACAGGGCGTCCGGATCAAGCCGTATGGCGGTTTCCAGCTCGCTGAGCGCCGCGGCTTTCCTGCCTCTGGAATCCAGCACCATCGCGAACTCGTAGCGGGTTTGCGGATTCCTGGGATCCTTCGTGACCGCCCGTTTGAATTTCAGATACTCCTTCTTAAAACCTTCCAGTTGAGTCCAGTCGAGATCCGGCTCTTCATCGCCGCCGCGAGCCGCGGTTTCCGCGAGCTTCTTTTCACGTACAGCCTCCAGTTTCCGTGCTTCGATTTGTGCTTCCTTGAAACGCTTGCGTTCCTCAAGGAATGCCTTCGGCGTGTTCTCCGTATACTTCAGAAGTTGGTTCGCCTTGACGTTCTCATATTTCTCGACATCGCCGGTGGGCCAACGGATTTCGAGGCGGTCGATCTTCTCATGTGCCCCCAAGCCAAAGTGCATCCGATAGGGGCATTGGCTATGATCTCCGTTCCCCCCGTTCAACTCGCGAATCTGCGACACGTCGCCACAGACAACCG
>CAJVYZ010000281.1 GCA_913009915.1 uncultured Gemmatimonadota bacterium
GATGTCCGACGGCACCTCGATACGCCGCCAGATTGGAGGCCTGATGCCGCGCAGGGTGATCTTCAGTTGATGAACTGTGTTGCTCACGCCGGTCACCACTATTCCTTGGGGCGGGGATTGCGCATGTGTAGCTCGGCTCTCTTGGCGTGGAAGGCATCGGGGTCGAAGTCGGTTCCGAGCCATTCCATCATCTCGTCGCGGTCGACAACCTGTGGTTCGTAGTCCGGGTCGTCGAGCATGGCGAGAATGTCCATGTACCCCCACGACCCGCCGCAGTCCTCCGGCGGGCAAGCACGCGCACCGTCGTGGAGAACCGGGTAGGTGACGCCGAGCTGCATGGTTCCCGTGTCCTCGACGGTGATCGTGTGGTCCCAACTGTCGCCCCAGTCGTACATCCACGAGATCGTCGAACCCTTCTTCGGGAGGGCTTCGCTGATGGTGACGTCCTCTTCGTCGTCACCGACGGTCTCGAGGGTTTCGTACACCGGCGAGTACCAGATCTCGTCGACCTTGAACGAGTGAAGGTGCGAGTCCTCCCACCCCATGGCGCCGACAAGCGCACCGTGGAGATCGCCAAGCGTGCCGAGGCCGGCGACTTCGATGACGCGCCAGATCTCAGGTTCAACGTCGTTGAGCGAGACGCGAAGGACGCGGGTTTCGGAATTGTCGGTCATAGTGTTGCCTCTTTCCAGTGTCGGTCGGTGTCGAAGGTGTCCACATCGATCTCGCCGGCGACGGCCGCCGTGATGAGCGCCTCCCGGTATCGGCAAGGAGATTGAGCTGGGTGGTGAGGAAGCCCGCCGACGATCCCAGCGATCCGATCCTGGAAAGGCGTCAGCAAGACAGCGAGACGCCACGATGGCGCTCCAGCCAATCAGCCCAGGCTTGGCGCACATTCCGCGGAAGAACGAGCTCGTCCCACAAATCGATCAGCTCGTCGGCCTGAATGAAGCGGCGAATGTCATCCTCGTTGCCCTCTCGGAGGACTTGCTCATACACGCGGGCGCGTTGTTGGCGATTGGCAAGGTCGTATCGGCGAGCAGGGCCACTCCAACGAATATGTAGCGGCAGTTCCACCACACCAGTGACCTTCTCGACATCCGCAACATCGAGATCATCCGGCACGGCGGGAACCTGAGCAGTGGCCCTTGTCAACCTGTTCATAGTCGTCTCAGCGTAGCGTCATCCCCTGCAGCCGTTGAGCAAGAACGCGTCAAGAACACGCATCGGCGCATTCACGGAACACATACAGTCCCGGAGTGACAACCCTGCACTTTCGATTCAGCGGAGAGCTCGACGCAGACAAGTGAGAGGCGCATCCGTTCCATGGATTCCGACGACTACGAGTTGATCGGTTAAGGGGCGACCGCTCCAGTCTCCTGCCGTTCCTCGTCGGTTCGCGTGTTTCCCCTCCTACACTTTCGGCCCCACGCCCTCGTAGCTCAGGGGATAGACCACCGGTTTCCTAACCGTTTAGGGGAGTTTCGCGTACCAAGGTGAACCGGCTGAAAGCCGTACTGTGCTCATGTTTTCGCCTCTCATCCTCTCGCATCGTTTCTCACGTTTTCACTCCCGTTGCGGCCCAGGTGCGGCCCAAACGCGGCCCAGGGAGGCAGCGTCCAAGGTGGAGCCAAATCAAGTGGACCTTCCCAGCGAAACGCGTCCCGTGCGCGTCCGGGGTAATCGCGGAAGAGCCACTTTCCGTGTGTAGGCATGGAAGCGCGGTGCAGGATGATCGACACGGAAACTGCGTGGCCGATAGGACTTGCTGGGCCGCTGCGTGCGGGCTGAGGACGGACCAAGGGGATCCCGTTGACATCCTCCGGCGTGGGGTCTGACACAATGGTGTGACACCCAGAAACTCCGCACGCTGCGGTGGCGAACCCACTCGGATCTGCTGGATCTTCTATCTAGCCGCTCATGCGTTGCTCGCGGCCGGCTCGGACCAGGTGATTCTCACGTCGGACTCCGTCGTCAACTGGTCGAGGAAGGTGATGGAGTCGAAGGCTTGCTCGGGCAGCCACACGCCAGCCTCTACCTCCCCAATGAGTGAGGCGGCAGCGGCGAGGGCATCCGCAGTGGCCTGCGATTCACCCATAGCTTCGAGGAGCACCGTCGCTGTGAGGTCCCCGGCCCTTGCCGTGGCAGACACTTTCACGGGCGCCGGGCGTGCAGTGCCAAACAGTTTCATGGGCAGCCAGGTCAGAGCACCACGCACTCGCGGTAGCGCCGAAAGTCGGAGCACTCGAAGGCGGGCGGATATCGCCATGATCCGGTCAATCCAGCGAGGGTCCAGAGCAATCACCGTGGCAGCTGACTTCACACCCAGGGTCTCGTTGTACCCAAACTGGTCGGCGAGCGGGAACCACCGGGCCTGGCGGAAACCGAGGTCGGGCCCAAACCAGACCGGGCGTGGCTCGGTATAGGGGAGGACGAGCCGAGTCGACCCTGCGCGAGGCTCAGGGAAGGGCCGACTTCCTGCTTCGAGCATGAAGTCGAGGGCCTGTGGGCCAAACTCGTCGTAGAGGCTCAGGAGTATGCCAACCTCCAGGTCGGTCGGGTCCTTGACCGCACGAGCCGCGCTGGCAGCCATGAGATTGGTCACGCCTGGCGCCAGTCCGATGCCAAGGACCGCCCGTGCACCCGACGTCACAGCTTGCTCGTGCAAACGACGCGAATCCTCCATGATCCGGCGATCGGCATTGATATCCACATAACCCAAGCCCCGCTCGACCGCTTCCGCCAGCACGAGGCCAGTCGAGTCTTCCAAACAGACAACAACCGTCTCGACACCGTCTAGGGCATCGGCCACACTTTCAGGATCGCGGATGTCCATTTGCACGCCTCGCGCCCCATAGCCGATGCGGTCAGCGAGCGTCTCGGCGGCTGCCCCACGGCGGCCCCCGATCAAGACCCTGCCGGGAAAACGGCTCGCCAGGCGTTCACTGACGCGAGCCCCGACATGGCCGTAGCCACCCACGACCAAGATCTGGCCGTCCCCTCGCCCTTCGACATTCTTGACGTTCGTATCATTTCTGTTCATTTCACAATCCTTGTCCTGATTCCCAGCTGCTCACCACCGATACGTGGGCCATGACATGGGAGCTTTCTTCTCGTGGCCTATGCGGTGATCTAGCCCATGGCCAAGGCCATCGTAAACCTTCCAGTCAGGTGAAATGTCAATAGGGCCGAATGGCACAAGGATTCGGGTCCCGCGCTCGAGGGTCAGCCTTCTGTCCAGCGATGCCACGCTGGTGTGATGCGAGAGATGAGCACCCGAGGACCACCTGCTGCAGCACCGAGAGGATGACCAGTGTCATGGCTGGTTCGGGTTGACGGACCGACTGCACGGCCTCCAGGTGGGACTCGGGGAAATCGACCTGCGAACCGTTGTCCGGTTTCTTCCGGCCACCCGCAATACGCGATGGGTCTGCGCGCCGGCCGTCTATGGGGCGTACCGCCCGATGACCGCGTCGGACGTGACCTCGAGAACTCCGTGTGAGAGTTCTATGGGAAGAGAGGGGTTGGTGATTGCCAGGGAAGTAATGCCGTGGACCGTGGACCAGAACGCGAGTGCCATCTCTAGTGGATCATTCTGTCTCATCAGTCCGGCCCCGACGGCTCGAGCGAGATTGTCGATGAGTTCAGCGAGACCGGAAGCCTGGGTGGGATCGGCCACCTCATCATCTCGAGGAGCGGCGTAGGGAGTCATGAACAGGACGCGGTAGTGCTCAGGATGACCGACTCCCCAGTCCAAATAGGCGTGCCCTCGGCCCCGCAGTTCGACGAGCGGGTCGTCGGTCTCGGGTAGCGCTGCCTCGAGCTCTCTTGCGAACCGTTCGAACTGTCTCCGGCATGCCTCCAGGACAAGTATCTCCTTGGTGGGAAAGTAGTAGTACAGGGCTGGGGGTGTGCAATCCACCGCTTCAACCACGGCATCGATAGAGACAGCCTGAACGTCGCCGGCCGCAAACAGCAACCGATCGGTGGCATCAAGGATCATCTCCTTGAGCTCGCCTCGGGGTCTGCGCGCCATGGATCTCCTCCTCTAGGAACACTAAAATATAGTAGCACTACACGCTACCGCAAGTATGCGATGACCGCGTGCGCAATGTGAAAGACGAGGAAGATGGCCGCTGGAGCAATGAAGAAGACTGGGCGATAGCGCAAGCGCGCCGGGAAATGGAATCTCTCACCCATCAAGCCAAGCCCGACCATCCAAAACAGATTTGTGTAAGCCGGAGCCACGAAACCAAGCATGCTGGTGCTCCAAGCACTGTCCGGAAAGAGAATCAGCGCCCCATACGACAGGTAGTAGAACGCCACCCCAGCCAGGTACAGAGCTAACCCTTGTTTCTGAGTTCTGCTGGAAAGCCCAATGGAGAAGAACGCCGGCATCGCGAATACCAAGATCCGCATGATGCTTTCGCCGCTCAGCAATACGTCCGGGATATCTCTGTTGAATAGGGCGGGCGTCAGCGCAGCTGGGAGGCTGCTCATGAGGATCAGACTGAAGAACAGAGGTGGAAGCGTCAGCCAAATGCCATTCCTTACGATATTTCGAGCGAGTCGATGCCATACCCCGTTGTGTGGGGCGGTGGCTATGGCGGCGGTGCGAATCGAGATCGGAAGAGCACACGTCTGAACTCCAGTCACACTGATATATCTCGTATGCCGTCTTCTGCTTGAAAAAAAAAACTAATTACACATAA
>CAJVYZ010000282.1 GCA_913009915.1 uncultured Gemmatimonadota bacterium
TTTGTGTTTTTTTTTTTTCAAGCAGAAGACGGCATACGAGATATATCAGTGTGACTGGAGTTCAGACGTGTGCTCTTCCGATCTGGTTGGCTTCGCAGGCGTCCGCCTGGGATAGCGCCAGGACCCGGCCCAGGAGGTCCCGCGCTTCCTGCTCGCTGAGTCGGGGCATCAGATCTTCCTCGCCGTGTTGATGACGTTCACACCGTCGAACCGGGTGGTGGCCGATCCGTGGGACACGGAACTGACCTGCGGCGGCTGGCCCTTGCCGTCGAAGAACGATCCGTTGAGGCGGTAGTCACGCTCGTCGCAGATGGCGCTGCAGGAATTCCAGAACTCCTGGGTGTTGGACTGGTAGGCCACGTCGCGCAGCTGATTGGTGATCTGGCCGTTCTCGATCTCATAGAACAACTGGCCACCGAACTGAAAGTTGTACCGCTGCTGATCGATGGAGTACGATCCCCGGCCCACTATGTAGATCCCCTTGTCGACGCCGGCGATCATCTCGTCCACCGAGAGCGGATCCCGCCCCGGCTCCAGCGACACGTTGGGCATGCGCTGGAACTGGACCGAACTCCAGCTGTCGGCGTAGCAGCAACCGTGCGAGGCCTCTTCGCCCAGGATGTGGACCTGATCGCGGATGGCCTGGTAGTTGACTAGGATGCCGTCCTTGACCAGGTCCCACCGTTTGGTGGGGACGCCCTCGTCGTCCCAGCCGACCGCGCCCAGTGAGTCCTTCTGGGTCTTGTCGGCAAACAGGGTCACCAGCTCGCTGCCATACTTGAACGACTTCGACCGCCACTTGTCGATGGTGGCGAAGCTGGTGCCGGCGTAGTTGGCCTCGTAGCCCAGCACCCGGTCGAGTTCCAGCGGGTGGCCCACCGACTCGTGAATGGTCAGGAACAGGTGCGACGGCTCCAGCACCAGGGTGTACCGGCCCGGCTCCACCGATTTGGCCGCGATGGTCGATCGCGCCTGCTCGGCTGCCAGACCGGCGTCCTCCACCATGTCGTAGTACCGGTCGTACAGCATGGTCGTGGGGCCATCGACCTTGCCCCCGGCCCGGCCGGACAGATATTCGTAGCCCATCCCCACCGGGGCGCTGAGCGCGGCGCGGGTCTTGAACTCGCCGCTCGCCTTGTCGACCGCGGTGACGGTGAAACTGGGCCAGGTGCGATGGATGTCCTGGTCGATGTAGGAGCCGTCGGTCGAGGCGAAGTACTTTTGCTCGTTCACCAGGAACAACCGCGAATTGATGAAGCTGGCCCCGTGGGCCAGCGCCGCCTCGCTGGCCGCCGCCAGCAACTCGGCTTTCTCGGAAATGGGTACCTCGAAGGCGTTGATCTCGATCGGCGTCCGCCAGGCCACCTGGCCCAAGCCGGCCTGCGGCGCCAGCTGCACCGGCTCGGTCTGGAACCGGGAATTGGCCCGGGCGATGGCCGCCGCTTCGGTGGCGGCGCGGCTGACGCCTTCAGGGGTGACGTCGTTGGTGCCGGCGAAGCCCCAAGTGCCGTTGACGATGACGCGGATGCCGGCGCCGAACGACTCGGTGCTGGTGACGTTCTGAATCTTGGTGTCGCGGGCGGAGATGAACTGATTGAGATAGCGGGCGATGCGGACGTCGGCATAGCTGGCCCCGTGCGCTTGGGCGGTCTCCAGGGCGATATCCGCCAACAACTTCTTGTCCGCCGTGGGGATGGGCGTGATGGCGCCCTCCGCCCCGAAATCCGGGACCTGCTGGCCCCAGACGGGAACCACTACGGCCCCGGCACCCATGCCGGCCAAACGCACGAATTCTCTACGTTCCACGGGGTGCTCCTGTCAGGGAGAGGATGATGTGCGGCTCACGATATCTCCATCCTTAACAAACGTTGCCGCGCCCCCAAAAGTTGCGCTCGGGATTCCGCGCTACGGCGCGCTTCCAGAGGTCGTGAGCTGCTCGAGGTCGCCGCCGGTGATGAGGCGCCGGTCCCTGAGGACCTGGGCCATCTCCAGGAAGCGCTGCTCGCCGGTCGTCAGCCTGATGTGGAGGGAGTCCAGGTCGTGCTGCACCAACTCGGTGGTCCGGTTTACCTCTTCCAGTTGCTCCTGCAGACGCTCGAATTCCGCCCGCAGGCCGTCCTCCGAGATCTCGATCCGGGCACGGCTCCACACCGACAACCCCAGCAGTACCACCCCCACGAAGCTGAGGAACGCGCCGCCCACGCCGAAGCGCTGGTATTTCACCCACACGTAACTCGCCGACACCACGGCGACGCTGCCCATGAGCATGCCCACTGCGTAGGACCAGGATTGCATGTCGGCTCCCGAAGACGGAAGTGGGGAACGTATCGTCTAGCAACGGGGCTGGCTAGGGAGGCTGGTGGCTAATGGTTGTGGGCGTAGGGCGTAGGGCGTGGGGCGTGGGGCGTGGGGCGTTGGGCTGTGAGATCATTGCGTTCGAACCGCCGGACCGCCTACATCCTACGCCCTACGCCCTACGCCCCACGCCCTATTTCCTCCCATCCAACCACAACAAATGCCCTCCCCGCCGGTCCACGACTTCCACCACGCTGCCGCCCGATTCCTGGAAGCCGGCCAGACGGGTGGTTCCCGGTCCCAGCGGACGTTCCTCGATGGGGGCCCGGATCCACCAGCGCCGGACCACCCACCCGCCAACGGGCAGCTGGCTGAACTCCAGCCGGCCTCCGCTGGACGCCCGAGGGACCCACGAAGGGAGATTCACGTAGTGGTACTCGAGCCGATCGAGCGCCAGCGACGCTTCGTCGATCCACAGAGTACCCTCGATGCCCGGTTTGTTGTTGCCGACCACCGGCCGAAAGTGGAGGCCCACCAGGAGAGAGTCTTCGTCGTCCCGGGTAACTCCGTAGCAGTGAGAGCCGAGAAACCAGGTGGAGAACAACACGGCGCCATCCGGGCCGTAGTAGGTCGGTCCCAGTCCGGCCGCCCGTTGCAGGTGCGTCGGCGGGCGAACGAAGCCCCACACGGCCAGGGAGTCCACCGGCGCACTCTCGATGGGCCAATCGTGCAGCGGCGCGTTGGCTGCTGTGGTTTCCTCCAGCACCACGCCGGCCGGGTTCAGCTTGCGGAGGTAACTCGAGGTACGGAAACGCATGCGGGGTCCGGTCAGCGTCTCATGGGCTAGGGCGAATGCCTTGCGCGCTTCCTCCATGAGTAGCGCTGTTGCCGTGCCCGATTCCTGGTCGCTGCGGCACGCTCCCGTCCCCCGGACCACGATGTCGTCAGTGAGGACGATCCGGTCGACCGGTAGCTCGATCATCACGTCGAACACCTCATCCCGATCGAGGTGGATATCCCGGGATCGCCACGACGCGTACCCGATCCTGAGCACCTTCAATCGATGGGTCTCGCCTCCGACCGAATAGAAGGCAAACACTCCGCTAGCGAGGGTACTCGTCTGGGCGATCTGACGGTCGAGCGTGTCTTGGAGGATGACCAACGCATTCGAAACGGGGAGGCCGCTCTCGCCATCGACCAGCCGCCCCCGGATGGTCTGCCCGAGTACGATGGTTGGCCATAGCCAAAGCAATAGGAAAGCGAATACGCCGGGGAAAGGTCGACGGGGATGGGGCATGATCATTTCATCATGCCATGTCGCCGCGGCAACCGCCAGACCGCTTGCGTACGCACCCCCGACCGTCTTACCGCCTTACCGCCGTACCGCCCTACCGCCGTGCCGCCCTACCGTCACACAAGAATCGCTGCGAACCTCTCCTTATTCCCCTCGAGCCACGCCCGAAACGTCCGGATGCCCGGAAACATCGACCGCGACTGATCTAGCTGGGCCTGACTATTGGGGACGAAGCGCCGGTAGAAGTCGAACATGTTGGCCAGGTCGTCCGCGCCGGGAAAGTCGAACTCGGCGAACACCTCGCGCGGGATGTAGTTGTATACCACCCGCTGGCCCAGGACGGCGGACATGGACTCGGCGTACTCGGACGGTGGCAGGTCATCTCCCACCACGTTCACGACCTTACCGGCATAGGCTTCGGCGTTTTCGAACATCGGCACCACCACCCCGCCGAGGTCCTCCACCGCGACGGCCGCCAGGGGCGTGTCTCCCTGAGGGAAACCGAAGGCGTAGCTGCCGTCGTCCTGCCGCTGGGGCGGGAAGAACCCCAGGAAGTTTTCATAGTAGAACGCCACGTGCACGAAGGCCGTCGGGATGTCGGTTTCGCGGGCCCTCTGCTCGAGCTTGGCCTTGATGTCGAAGTGGGGGACCGAGAGTTCGTGCCCGCTCAACTCGTACGCGTTGGGAAGCGTGCTGAAGACGAAGAAGTCCACTCCGGCGTCCGCCACCGCCTCGATGAGATTGGTGCCGTGCCCTTCCTCGGCGGTGAAGTGCTCCCAGAAGCTGGTAACGCCGAACACGCCGTCGCAGCCGCTCAAGGCGCGGTCCAGACTGGCCCGGTCGCCCAGGTCGCCGGCCACGACCTGAGCACCCGCTTCTGCCAGGGCCTTGGCCTTGTCGCTGTCCGGACTACGGGTGAGGGCGCGGACGGGGAAACCCGCGGCCAGGAGGAACCGTGCGACGCTGCCGCCTTGGCCGCCGGTAGCGCCAGTCACCAGGATCGTCATGGGGTCGTTCTCCAATGGGGGGAACCTTCGGGCCCGGTGCTCCCCATGAGCGAGATCGGAAGAGCACACGTCTGAACTCCAGTCACACTGACATATCTCGTATGCCGTCTT
>CAJVYZ010000283.1 GCA_913009915.1 uncultured Gemmatimonadota bacterium
GACGGCGACCACCGAGATCTACACTCTTTCCCTACACGACGCTCTTCCGATCTATAAATTGGGCCTCATGGCGGAGCAGCGGGGTGACCGGCAGGCGGCGCTGGAGGCCTACAATAGAGTCGTGCAACAACATCCTTCATCTGATGCCGCAGAGCTCGCGCGCGACCGCCTGACCGCTCTGGGGCAGTAGCCCCGCCATCGATGGCCGGTCTCCTGGGTGAGATGCCCTTCCTCGATCACCTCGAGGAACTACGGCGACGGATCTTCCGGACGCTCGGTGCCCTGGTCATCGGCATCGGCGTCGGCCTGTGGCTGGTGCAGGCGTTAAACCTGATCAGCTTCCTGAAACGACCCATCGAGCCGTACCTCCCCGACGGGAAGCTCACCGTCCTCAGTCCTACCGAGCCGATAATGATCCTGCTGAAGCTGGCACTGGCCGTAGGGCTGGTGCTGGCTTCCCCGATCATCATCTACCAGATCTGGGCCTTCCTGTCGCCGGCTCTGTACCAGCGGGAGAAGAAGGCCATCGTCCCCGCGCTGTTTGCCGGCATGCTGCTGTTCATCGGTGGAGCGATTGGGGGTTATCTGGTGGTGGTACCCCCGGCGCTCAAGTTCCTGTTGAACATCGAGCCGGAGGCGTTGCAGACTCTCATCACCTTCAATTTCTATTTCAGTTTCATCATTCAGATCTCTCTGGCAATGGGCCTGGCCTTCGAGCTGCCGCTCGTCTTGATGATGCTGACGTGGCTGGGGGTGGTCACCCCGATGTTGTTGAGCCGCTACCGCCAGTATGCCGTGGTGCTGTCGCTGGTGGCCGCCGCCTTCCTGACCCCGGCCGACATCACCTCGATGGTCATCCTCGGCGTGTCCTTGGTCCTTCTGTACGAAGTGGGCCTGGTGGGCTCCAAGGTGATCTACCGCCGCCGGCTCAAGCGGGCGGCGCGCTCGGGAACCGCCGTGGTCATCTTCCTGCTGGCCGGGTTGGGGACGCTCGACGCCCAGGACCTCAAACCGCCGGAGAAGCTGCAGCAACCGCGGGACACGGTCGTGCGGACCGCGGCTCCCGTCTCCGGCGACAGCCTTCGGCGCCGCCCCCCCTCCCAGGTGATGGACAGCGCCATGGCGCGACGCATGGGCCTGCCGACGAGCCCGTCCCGTCAGTTTCGCCCTGCCGATGCGTTCATGACCTCCCTGCTGAACCGGACCGGGTACCAGGTGACGCGCTACCAGGCGGACACGGCCGTCCTATTCATGGACACGCGGTACCTCGAGCTCAGCCACCAAGCGCTCACCGAGCGCCAGGGTGCGATCCTCGAGGCCGATTTCATTTCGTTCCGCGAGATGGAGTGTCTGCTGGACGCGACCGGCGACCCCCGTCTGTTCGACGGCTCCCAGGTCCTCGTGGGCGAAACCGTCAGTTACAACACCTGCACCCGGCGCGGGGTGGTCACGGACGCGCTCACCAATTTCGAGCAAATGGGCGCCGTCTGGTTCCTGCGTGGCAACGTGGCCCAGGACTCCAGTTCCAGTCGCATCTATTCCTCGTCCAGCGAAGTCACCAGCTGCGACGTGCCGGAAGCGCATTACCACTTCTCGTCCAAGAAAATGAAGTGGGTCAACCAGAAGATTTTCATTGCCCGGCCTGCGATCCTGTACATCCGAGACGTGCCCATCATGTGGTTGCCTTTCATGTTTCAAGACATCACCCCCGGGCGGCGATCGGGGATCTTGATTCCCCGGTTTGGCATCAGCGACATCGTGCGTCCCAACGAGTCGTACGGCCGGCAGATTACCAATGTCGGATATTACTGGGTGCCTAATGACTATATGGACGTCACCGCGCGGCTGGACTGGTATTCCGGCCGCTACACCAACCTGTCCCTGAATGGGCGGTACCGGTGGCGCGACCGGCAATTGACCGGCACCCTGGGTGTGGGGCAGACATGGGAAAACACCGGCGCCAACTCCCTCGGGTTGCGCTGGTCCCACGTGCAGAACTTCAACCTGACGACTCGGATCAACCTCGATTTCAACTATGAGAGCAACACTCGGGTCATCAACACCAACGCTGTCGATCCCCGGGTCAATACCCAGCAGCTTAGCAGCTCGGTAAACTTCACCAAGACCTACCCTTGGGGCAGCCTTGCCCTGGGCGGCACCCGCCGCCAGTCGATAACCGACGGGAGTATTTCGACGCGGTTTCCCAGTCTGACCATCTCACCCAAGCCGTTCGACTTGAGCCGCTCGATTACCTGGTCTCCCACCCTGTCGATCGTCAACACCCAGAACTCCAAGTCGGATGCGCTGAATCTTCCCGTGGCCATCGGGCCGGGCATCATAGATACCATCGGGCTGTCTTCGTCCGATCGGACTACCACGATCGCCTTTGGAACCCCGTTCCGGTTCGGCGGATTCAACTGGCAGAATTCCATCCAGATTGTCGACCGCAAGGACGAGCGCCGGACGGTGGTTTCCACCATCGTACCCAACCCCGCAAACCCGGCCGACTCCCTCCAGTTGCAGACGGTCACCGGCGGGTCCTTCAGTACCTCTCTCGACTGGCGAACCGGAATCAGCCTGCCGCTCTTGGCACGCCGGAGCTGGCGGTTCCAGCCGACCGTGTCCATCGTCAACACCACCGGTGGCCCGTTCCTCCTGCGCAACGAGCAGACCAACGGGCAGTTCGTCCGCCAGGGGAAGCGGCTGGAGTTCCGTCTGTCCGCCACGCCGACGTTCTTCGCGTTCTTCCCGGGCTTCGCCGGCACCAGCCGGATGCGCCACAGTTTCATGCCGCTGATCTCCTACTCCCTAGCCCCCGGTGCCGACATCCCCCAGGCCTACGCCGATGCCATCACCTCCCCAGGTGGAACGCCGGTGCTCAGGAGCGATCCGCAACAGCGCCTGAGCATAGGGCTGTCACAGAATCTCGAGGGGAAGGGCCACCCCGCGGAGGGAGACACCCTGGGTACATCCGCCAGGAAATTCCGCATCCTCGGCTGGCAGACCAGTCCCGTGACCTATGACTTCGAGCAGGCCAAGAAGCCCGGCCGTACCGGCTGGGCCACCCAGACCATGTCCAACACGTTCCAAACCGACCTGATCCCCAATTTCAGCCTGAACGTAACCCACGACCTGTGGCAGGGGGTCGTCGGTACCGATACCGCCAACTTCGATCCGTTTCTCCTCAGTGCCAGCGCCAACTTCGGGTTGACCAGCCGTACGGTGCAGGCGTTCCTGTCCCTGTTCGGACTGGCCGGTGATCCGGGCGCCCCCGACCTCAGCCAACCGCAGGAAGTGGACTACCGGAACCAGAGCGGCTTCGGCCGGAACAGCTACAATTCGTTCGATGCGCTCCGTGGGGGGAGGAAGCCGTTTACGGCGGCATTCAACTACACGTTGACCCGGTCTCGGCCGATCCCCGGTGTGGACCGCCCAGCCCGGCAGAACCTCGGATTCCGGACCTCGTTCTCGCCGACCGCCTTCTGGACCGTCTCGTGGAATACCCAATACAACATCACCGACAGCCGGTTCGAATCGCAGGTCGTAAGGCTCGACCGTGACCTCCACAAGTGGCGTGCCCGCTTCGAGTTCATCCGCAATCCCAACGGCAATTTTGCCTTCTATTTCTCCATCTTCCTCATCAGCCTCCCGGACATCAAGATCGACTACGACCAGTCCACCATCACCCGGTAGCCATGTCCTCCCCCGGGGACAATCCTCTCCCGGGTCTCACATCGTAACTTATTGTCATTAAATACGTTATAAAGCACGGAGCGATGGCATGGCTTCTGCTTTCTCTGGGATCCGACGACGACCCGTCCCAAGGAGTGGAATGCCATGCGTGTTTCTCGGTTGGTACCTCTCGTTCTCGTCGGTGCGGCCGCCTGTGATCCCACGAGTCTCGCTGGACCCGGGGGTGCCGGTGGGCAGGTGGCTGCGCCCCGCAACCTTTCCTACACGGTCGAACCTACCGGCGACCCCGATGCCCCGGCTGGGCTGGTGCTCCGTTGGGACGACGACGGTGATCCCGATCTGGCGGTATGGCACGTCTACTCACGCGGCAGCCAGGGTGACTCGTTCGGGCTGCGCGGATCGACCACGTCGAATTCCTTCCACGACGCCGGCATTCCCCACCTCGAGTACTACGTGACGGCCGAGTCGGTCGACGGCGACGAATCGGGCCCCAGCACTATCGTCCTGGTAGACGAACGGCTGGCTCTTCCCGGACCGGTACAGCTGTCCCCTACGTCCCTCGACGGGGCGGTGGCGCTGGTATGGGACGACAACGCGTTCCTGGCCGACCCCAACGGCTTCAGCCACTATCGCGTCTACAGTACGGGCTACGATCTGGATGCCGACGTGTGTCTCAATGCGTGGGGGCTCGAAGGGACCACGGTGGCACCCGAGTTCGTGGCCGGAGCTCTCATCAACGGAGTACCGCGCTGCTTCGGCATCTCGGCGATCACCATCGAGGGGTGGGAGAGTTTGTGGTCGCCGGTCATCCACGATACTCCGCGGCCGGATGCTCGCAATCAGGTGCTGTATGCCCGGCAGGTCGACGATGCCAAGGCCGGCTTCCGGTTCTGGCGCGACAGCAATGGTGACGGCCTGGCGCAGGACAGCGAGCTGGGTCTGACCGGGGCCGGGTCTGACGGCTCCATGGACTTCACCATCGACCAGAGTGGTGGCCAATTGTTGCTGGTGC
>CAJVYZ010000284.1 GCA_913009915.1 uncultured Gemmatimonadota bacterium
TTTTTTTTTCAAGCAGAAGACGGCATACGAGGTATATCAGTGTGACTGGAGTTCAGACGTGTGCTCTTCCGATCTTCGAGGACCCCAAGGCCGTGTCCCACGAGCCTGAGGAGCGAGAGCTCGCCGTCCTCGTTGCGCGCACGGAAGATCACCTCGCCGTGGCCGACGTCGGCGCCGCGGAGCTGACGGCGCGCGACGCCGTGGCCGCCAATCCGGAAGAAAGCGTTGCCTACCTGATACTCGGAAGGGTCATGCTGGCGGCGAATCGGTTCGACGATGCGGTGCAGTCGCTGAGCGACGCCGTCGAACTCGATGACACATCCGCTCAGGGCTTCCGCCTCCTCGGCGTGGCGCTAGTCGGCGCCGGCCAACTGAAGGATGCGCAATCAGCCTGGCGCCGGTGGTTGGAACTGCCCGGCCGCACCCCCCACGAGAAGTCACACCAGGCTGCCATCGAGCGGTATCTCGAAGCGGCCAAGGTGCTCGAATACGCACTGCGAGAGCGGCATGAGTGAAGACATCAGGGTGATGACGGCGCAACTGGCCGCCGATCCGACGAGTCTCGTGTTCCTACCGCTGGCGGAGGCCCTGCGGCAGCGCAAGCGGCTCGACGCCGCCCGCAAGGTGGTGCTGGCCGGGTTGTCCCGCTACCCCGAACTGGCCGATGCCCACAACCTCTACGGGCGTATCCTGGGCGATCACGGCGATTTCGAGCAGGCGTTCGACGAGTGGGGTATCGCCCTCAGGCTCGACCCCGATCACGCCGGAGCCCACAAGGGTATCGGGTTTCTGTACTTCGTGGCCGGGAAGCTCGATCAGGCATTGGAACATCTCCAGGCGGCCCAGGCGACCTTCCCCGACGATGAGGGTGTCGCCGCCGCCATGGCCCGGGTGCGGGAAGCACTCGAACTCGATGGCTCCGACGCAGCTGAGCCATCGCCCACCGGACCGGCTCGCGTGGAGGAGGAAGCGGAAGACATCACCGAGCAGGTGTTCGCCGGGCTCGAGGGGGCCGAAAACGGTCTCCTGTTGGTCGATCAGCACGGCCAGCGCCTCGGTGGGGGGTTGCTGTCGCCGGCGGGCCAGGACGTGGCCGACCGGGTCGCTGCCCACCTCGCCGGTGTGTCGCGCGAGGCCACCAGGGCAGCCCGGCTTCTCGAAATGGGTGATTGGGAGACCGTTACCGTCGAATCCGGCGACGGCAACTTGCACCTGGCCTCGCCGACCGCCGACACGGTGCTGCTCGTGGTCCGCCAATCCGCCATTCCCCTCGGACGGCTCGCCGCCCTGAGCGAGCGCGCGGCGAACGCCGCCCGCGCCTGGCTGGAGTCGCTGACGTGACCGCGCTCTACCAGCAGTCCCTGGAGGGCCTGACCCGGCTGCGCGGCATCGCTGGAGCGATGGTGGTATCGGCCGACGACGGCTTGGTGGTGGCGGAGTCGCTCATGGAAGGGATTCCCGGCGACGCGGTCGCCGCCCTGGCCGCGTCTCTGATGCGCCGGATGGGCACCGCGGTATCAGCCGCCGGCTTCACCCCGCCGTCGTTCATGCACCTGCAGGCTGCCCGCGGGGCGTTGTTGGTGGTTCCGGCGGGGCCCGACATCCTGTTGATCGCCATTGGCGACCGACACATCAATCTGGGTCTTGCCCGAATCGAGATGCTGCAGGCCGTGGAGCAGCTGGGGTAATGCGCGCGCTGGAACCCTGGGTCGAGCAACCGCTGATGACGTTCCTGACGGAGTCGGAGGCGCGTCTCACGCTCCTTATGACGAGCGCGGGGCAGGTCGTGGCGCAGCACGGATTCACCCGTGCCGTCGACATCATGTCCGCCGCGGCGCTCGGGGCCGCCATTCTCTCCTCCACTGAGGAGATGGCGCGGGTGCTGGGAGTGCGGCCGTTTCGCGCCCTCAGCCATCAGGGAGAGAGCCACGGCATCTTCCTCTCGGCGTTCGAAACCCCCCGTGGCCGCTGGATCGGGTTGGTGGTGTACGGGCAGGATACCTCCCTGGGTTTGGTGCGACTGTTCTTCGATCGCATGGTCGACGAACTGATGGCGGGCGTGCCGGCGGAGGGTGGCCCGAAACAGGTGTTGGCCCAGAATTTCGAAAGCGAACTGCATTCCAGTTTGCGCGCACTCTTCGGACGGTAGGCGATATGTCGCTCGTCAACTTCACGGCTCGCGAGATTACCTGCAAGATCGTCTACTACGGACCCGGGAGGTCCGGCAAGACGAGTAATCTGCAGTATATCTATGGTCGCGTCCCTCAGGATCGCCGTGGCAAGATGGTATCGCTCGCCACCCAATCCGACCGCACGTTGTTCTTCGATTTTCTCCCCATCGATCTGGGGAGCATTTCCGGGTTCACCACCAAGTTCCAGCTCTACACCGTACCCGGCCAAGTGTATTACAACGCCACTCGCAAACTGGTACTCCAGGGTGCCGACGGCGTCGTGTTCGTGGCCGACAGCCAGGCTCGTCGCTTTGACGAAAACATGGAGAGCCTGCAGAACCTGCAGGAGAACCTCCTGGCAGAGGGGACGGACATCCGCGAAATGCCGTTGGTGTACCAGTACAACAAACAGGACCTCCCGGCCGACCTGATCATGAGCCCATCGGAACTCGACGATGCGCTGAACTTCCGGTCAGTGCGGAGCTTCTCGTCCGACTGCCTGCATGGCAGCGGGGTGTTCGAAACCCTCAAGGGCGTGTCGGAACTCGTGCTCCGGAAGCTGGCCGCCGGAGCACCGGCATGAGCGATCGTCTGCACCCCTATTTCCGGTTCGACAGCCTCGTGGTCGGGGCTGCCAACCGGTTGGCGGCTACCGCCGCCCGCAGCGTGGCCGAGTCCCCTGGCGCTGGCTACAACCCGTTGTTCGTGTACGCGGATCCGGGCCTGGGCAAGACCCACCTTCTCATGGCCATCGGTCACCAGGCGCTGGAGATCAACCCGAATCTCCGTGTTGATTACCTCACGCTCGACGACTTCGTGGAGGCGTTCCACACGGCTCTCGCTGCAGGACAAGGCGAAGCCTATCGCCGTCACGTGGGTGAGGCGGACCTCCTGTTGCTGGACGACGTCCAGTTTCTGGCCCATAGGCGTGAGATGCAGGCCGAGCTAATCCGGCTCACCGACTACATGCAAACCGAGGAGCGGCAGATCGTCCTGGCCTCAGACCGTCCGCCCGCGGAGATCGAAGCACTTGATGACCGCCTCATCCGCCGGTTTGCGGGAGGCCTGGTTGTCGATATCGCCGCTCCGGATTTTGAAACCCGCGCGGCCATTCTGTCACGCCGGGCCCAGGAACGAAAAGCCACCTTCGACCGCGACGTGGTCGACGCCGTGGCCGGGCTGCCGTTCACCAACGTCCGCGAGTTGATCGGCGCTCTCAACCGGCTGATCGCCCTTCAGGCGGTTGAGGAAATGCCGCTCGGCGCAATGGAGGCTGTGGCCTTCCTTCAGGGAAAGAAGGATCCCCCAACCCACGACTTGCCGGTCCCGGTCGTGGTAGCGGCATCCCCCCCTCCGGAGGTGCCGGTCTCGGTTCAGGCCGCCGCCGTCGATGCCCAGCCGGCGGCGTCGGACGAAGCGGCCGCCGACGAGTTCGGCAGTTTCCTGTCTGAGGTAGTGGCGACCGTTTCCCACCAGGTCGAGTCATGGCGGTCGCGCGTGGCGGAGCACATTCTGCGCTGGGAAGGGCAGGGGTATCGCACGGCGCGGCTCGAGGCACTCCTCGAGGAAGACGTGCCGGCGGATATCGACGCGGCGCTGGATGCGTACCAGCGAGACATCGACCGGCTCCAGGAATTGGCCTTAGAGGCGGAGGCGTTGGCGAGCGACATAGCCGGGTCGGCCGTGTTCCGCGACCCGGATCAGGTGGCCGCCGCCGAAGACCTCGTGGCCCGGGCGCGGGAAGGAGTCACCCCGCCGCCGGGTCCGTCGCCGTTGTGGCAGCTCGAAGACCTGGTGGAAAGCGGCGGCAATCGAATCGCTCTCCGCAGCGCCTCGGCCGTGGCGCAGGATCCCGGCGTGCGGTACAACCCACTGGTAATCGTCGGCGGCAGCGGGCGGGGGAAGACGCATCTGCTCCACGGCATCGGCAACGTCCTCGCCGCGCGCGAGGGCGCGGTGGTAGCCTGTCTCGATGCCACAGCTTTCACCGGCCAACTCATCGACGCCCTGGAGCAGGAGCGCATCGCCCAGTGGCGGACCCGGTATCAACGGGCCACAACACTCCTGATCGACGACGTGAATCTCCTGGCCGGCAAGGAACGCACCCAGGAAGAACTGTACCTCCTGTTCAACAAGTTCCAGGCCGATGACCGGCAAATGGTATTTACCTCGGCGGTGCCGCTGGCCGAGTTGACCGGAATCGAACCACGGCTGCTGACACGTCTGGAGGGTGGCCTGGTGGTCGAACTCCCGGCACCGGAGCGGGACATCCGGCTCGAGGTCGCTGACCGCCTGCTGCGTGCCAAGCTCGACCTCGAGGATGAAGAATTGGCGGCCTATCTCGCCAGCAGGCCGGTGGAGAGCGTCCGCAGCCTGCACGGATTGGTGCAGCGCGTGCTGACCGCGGCCGAGGTCCAGAACACGACGCCCACCGCGGCACTCGCCCGGGAAGTGCTCGAGGAGATCGGAAGAGCGGCGTGTAGGGAAAGAGGGTAGATCTCGGTGGTCGCCGGATCATTAAAAAA
>CAJVYZ010000285.1 GCA_913009915.1 uncultured Gemmatimonadota bacterium
GGGCCGGTCTCTTCGGCTTCGCTCGTCTTCCCGACGACCCTTGGATTTGGGGCGGTCGCGCTGGTGACATTGGGGCATCTGCCGCTGGTGGTGCCCTACTTCCGCCGGCTGCTGCTGTTCGATCACTATCAATTCGTGCCCCTGGTGCTGATCGGCGTGCCCGGTCGGAAAGAAGTGCACGCCTTCCGAGTGGGCGGTGGTGCCTGGCACGCTGCCGGGACCCTGGCCCCTTCCCATGAAGATGTCGGGCGGTTCCCCCGGAGCATCGCATTCGACGGCACTGTGGCAATGATCGGCGAGCCGGCCCGGGACGGTGGCCAGGTTACGGTCTTCGAAATGCGCGGCAACGACTGGACAGAAACCACCAGTCTCGTGGCGCCCGACTCCATCGGACAATTCGGCGGTGCCGTGGTTCTTCGGGGCGACGAGGCCGTGATCGGCGCCGCGGGAAATCCGCCTAGGGGCGCGGCTGCCGTCTACCACTATCGCCGGACGGACGACGGCTGGACGGTGGTACAGACGCTGATGCCGCCGGACACGGCGGTCCATGAAACCATCGGCTGGAGCCGCGGGGCGGCATTCGGCCAGAGCGTGGCGCTGGACGGCAACGAAATGTGGATCGGCACCGGTGCGGCGGGTGACAATCGCTCAGGCGGCGTGAACGTATATCGCCGAGCCGACGCGGCGGCGCCGTGGGAACATGCCGCTGAATTGTGGGAAGACGACATGCAGCGTTACAGCGCCTTGGGTGGCAGGGTGTTGTTGAGCGGTGACATCGGAATTCGCACCTCTCCCATGAGCGATTTCGGCGCCGGGAGGGTCCTGGTGTACGGTCCCGGGGATGACGGTGCGTGGCAGTTACGTGCCAACCTCATCGACGGCGGCAACGGGCTCGAGGCGGTAGCCGGAGAGATGACGCGCTGCACCGACGGGATGGCCGGCGCGTTCTCGTGCGACAACGTCGAATTGCTGGCGTTCCTGCCGGTGACCGACGTCGGCGGTCACCAGGGCGACATCGTCAACGACTTGTGGGGCTGGACCGACCCTGAGACCGGTCGGGAGTATGCCATCGTAGGGCACACGTTCAGTACTTCGTTCGTCGACGTTACCAATCCGTCCAATCCTATCCTCCTGGGCAATCTGCCGGCCCACGAGGGATCCACGCCGAACGGCTGGCGCGACGTCAAGACCTACGATCACTACGCGCTGGTAGTGGCCGACAACGTGGGCCAGCACGGCATGCAGATCTTCGATCTCCATCAACTGCGTGACGTGCGCAACCCGCCCGTGACCTTCAGCGAGACGGCCCACTACGACGGGGTAGCCTCGGCCCACAACGTCATCGTCAGCGAGGAATCACGACTGGCGGTAGCAGTGGGTTCCTCGGACGGCGGGGAAACCTGCGGCGGCGCGCTTCACATGATCGACATGACCGACCCCTTGAACCCAACCTTCGCCGGTTGCTTCAATGATCCCAACACCGGGAACGGCGGGGGCGGGTCGCACGACGCCCAATGCGTCAAGTATCACGGACCGGATCCCGATTATCAGGGCCACGACATCTGCCTCGGCTCCAACGGCACGGCGCTGTCGGTGGCCGACGTGACCGATCGGGCCAATCCGATTGCCGTGGCGGCCGTGGGGTACCCCAACGTGTCCTACGCCCACCAGGGGTGGCTGACCGCCGACCAGCGCTACTTCTACATGAACGACGAGGGCGACGAGATCAGTGGCGTGGTCACCGGCACTCGCACCATCGTGTGGGACCTGGAAGATCTGGACGACCCTGTGGTGGTGACGATGTACACCGGCGAGACGCTGGCCAGCGACCACAACCTCTACGTCCACGGCGACTACATGTACCAGTCGAACTATGTGGCCGGATTGAGAGTGATCGATATCAGCGACCGCGAGAATCCGGTGGAAGTAGGCTACTTCGACACCGTGCCGTGGGGCGAGAACGACCCGGGCTTCGCCGGGTCGTGGAGCAACTATCCATTCTTCGAGAGCGGCACGATCGTGGTGAGCAGTATCAAGGAGGGGTTGTTCCTGCTGAAGAAGCGGGAGGAGTTGGTGCCGTAAGGGCTGGCTGTCGGCGGTCAGCTGTCGGCGGATGGTCAGGGAGTATCGACCGGTTCCGACCAGTAGTAGTCGGCCCTCAGCGAGGTGATGTGGTAGCGGGTCGCGGTCGAGGCGCCTGAGGCCTGCTCGCCCCTCACGGAGCGCAGGTAGACGGAGAGGTGGACGAACTCGTTCGCCACAGCAACGTGGAGGACGTCCTGCGGGAAGGCAGAGGTCTCCACCTGTGAGATCTGGAAGGCTCGTGCTCGGTCGATGATCGGGTCGAGCGGGATCTCGACGAGCAGTTCTCCGTTTCGACGCATCATGATAGTCGATCGCTCGTCATCGAGCTCGAACCCGTACGACCGGCCGTCGATGTCTACCGAATCCGAGGTCGGCCGCCAGTCGCGAATACCGTAGTCGTATCTGGTGACCGGGATGACACCACCCGGCTGCACGAAGAAGCTGAACTTGTCGTCGCTACCAGCGGCCCAACGCCCGACGTACTCGACTCCCAGGGAGCCGAGGATGAGTTCGGCGCGCAGGTCCGCTTCTCCCGGGTCCGATGGACTCAGTCCCCGAGCGATGGTGTCGATCTCGGCCAGCCGGCCGCCGAACAGCGGGTCGATGGTCGCGGTGCCGTGCGTCTCGGCCAGATAACGGACGACGGCGCTCAACTCCTTGCGGTCTTCGAATGAGATCGCCATCGCCGCCGGTTGAGCTCTTCCATCGACGAGCATGTTGTTGACGGCGAGCAGCGACTCCAGTCGCGCTGTCTGACTGCGGCGCGATACGGCGTACGCTCCCCAGGGACCGCCGAGCGTTACCAACGCGACCAGGCACAATGTGATGGGAATGACCTTGATGTCGCGGTTGCGTTTGATGATGTAGAACAGCGCGATACCCGCCAGCCACAGCGAAAGGACGACGAGGAAGTAGCGCTTTTCCGTGATCCCGTACTGAGCGATCCGCTGCCAGATGGCGAGCAGGAGCATCACGATCGATGGCACCAGCGCCAGGTAGAACCACCGTCCATAGGTGCGGATCCAACCGTTCTCCTCCCGTTCCTCGATCGGGTGTACCAGAAGGAGCGACAGGATCCCCAGCGCCGCGACACTCGAGACCAGATATCCGATCCATCCGCTGGGCCACACCCGGGTCACGATGATCTTGCCCAGATAGATAGTGAGGATGACGAGGTAGACGGTTACGATCGGCGTGAGGATGAACTGGCTGAAGACCTTGATGACCGGTGGGTAGTCTGTCCTCGTTTCCAGCTCCGCGAGGTCCTCGGGCACGCCTCCCAGGAAGAACGAGGTGCTGAACACGAAGGCGATGAAGAACCACAGGCGGGCATAGGTGGTGCGTTCTACATCCACGCCCAAGAGATTGTCCACGCCCGCGAGAGCGCCCGACATCCCGGCCCAGAGCACAAAGGAAAAGACGGCTGCCGGCAGACCGCGCAACAGTAGGCTCCGGTTGTACTGCCAGAAGCCGTTCAACTCTCCGGTTCGCAGGTAGGGCGCGAAAGCCGCGAACAGGTGAAAGCCGATGCTGAGTTGGACGTAGCGCAGCAACGCCACGGGATCGGACCAGGCTGGTCGGACGAAGAACAACGCCGTAAGGGCGAGGACGCCCGCCAGCCGTACGAGCAGCAGCCGTCCACCCGCCCAGCCCCGCCGCTCGGCCAATAGCGTGACGCCCACGAACAGAGGCAGGCCCAGGGTGCTGGCGTACAGGAACCGCTCGAGCAGAGCGTCGCCGTCGGCGGAATCGACCAGCAACATCCCGGCACCAGCGGCCACCAGGGCGCAGGTCAGAACGAGCGGAAAGCGCCGGGCGGCGTGACTCGCGGTGGCAACTACCCGGTCGAGCGAGGGCAGAGGCATGGAGTACAATATATGCCGGTTGCCGGGACGTTGGATGCAGGGGCGGTACTAGCCGGTAACAGGCGGTAGGCGATATTCGTACTACCGCCCGATACCGCCCCTACAGCCCGATACCGCCTTTCAATCTGGCCCTTCGACCGCCTTTCCCTTATAGTAATCCGACTCTTCTCG
The DNA here is from genome assembly GCA_913009915.1 of uncultured Gemmatimonadota bacterium. Lineage (GTDB taxonomy): Bacteria > Gemmatimonadota > Gemmatimonadetes > Gemmatimonadales > GWC2-71-9 > N074bin45. The sequence goes on from CAJVYZ010000285.1 coordinate 4,122, forward strand.
TCGAGCGCCCATTGCCCAACGTCACCGAAGAACTCCGCACCGCCCTGATCGACCGCTACGTCATCGAGTCCGAACTCGGTGAAGGCGGCATGGCCACGGTCTACCTGGCACACGACACCAAGCACAACCGCAAGGTGGCGCTCAAGGTCATGAAGCCGGAGCTGGCGGCGATGATCGGGGCCGAGCGGTTCCTGAAAGAGATCGAAGTAACAGCCAACCTGCAGCACCCGCACATCCTGCCGCTGCACGACTCGGGTGAGGCATCCGGGTTCCTGTACTACGTCATGCCCTACGTCGAGGGCGAGACGCTGCGCGCCAAGCTGGAGCGGGAGAAGCAGTTCGCCATCGACGACGCCATCGAACTCACGCGGGCCATCGCCGGCGCGCTGGACTACGCCCACCGGCAGGGGGTGATCCACCGGGACATCAAGCCGGAGAACATCCTGCTGGTGGAAGGGCAGCCGCAGGTGGCCGACTTCGGCATCGAGATCGGAAGAGCACACGTCTGAACTCCAGTCACACTGATATATCTCGTATGCCGTCTTCTGCTTGAAAAAAAAAAAGACAACACA
>CAJVYZ010000286.1 GCA_913009915.1 uncultured Gemmatimonadota bacterium
CGAAGTGGGGAAGCTCGACGCCACCGTCGACAAACCGCTCCGGTTTGGCACCCGATTGGCGCTGTCCGACGGACTGCTTGCCGTGGCCCCCGGTTCCCGCGCCAACCAGAACGGGATTTCCATCTACCAACGAAACGACGCAGGTGACTGGTCTGCCGCCGGAAACCTGATGCCTGATTCCACCGCAAAGGCATCCTTCGGCCGCGCCATTGCGCTCGCCGGTGGTGATGCCTGGGTAGGTGAGCCGGCCTTCGAACAACACGGTCAGGTCCATCACTTCACCCGTGCCTCGGACGGCACCTGGAGCCACCAGAGGACGGTGGCGCCGGATGACCTGGGTCCCAACGCCTTCTTCGGCGGGTCCATGGCCGGCACCACCGATCTGATAGTGGTGGGAGCTCTCGGCACCGACATCGCGCAAGGGACCGGCTACGTCTACCAGCGAAACGCAAGCGGCCAATGGGACCTATCCGCCACGCTGGAAGATCACGCCGACGACATGACCGCGATGATCGGGTCGGAGGTCCGGTGCGAAGACGGCACCGCCGGCCAGTTCGACTGTTCCGACATGGACGTCCTGGCGTTCATCCCGAACGGGCTACTCGGCGCGGAGCGTGGTGTGTTCGTCAACGACCTGTGGGGTTGGACCGACCCGGAAACCGGCCGGGAATACGCCTTGGTGGGCCGGGTCGACGCCACGGTGTTCATCGATGTCACCGACCCCACCAATCCCGTGTGGCTGGGCGAGCTGCCGATGCACCAAGGCGCCACCGCCAACTTCTGGCGCGACATCAAGGTCTACGCCGACCACGCGTTCATCGTGGCCGACGGGGCCGGAGAGCACGGCATGCAGGTGTTCGACCTGCGGCAATTGCGTTCGGTGACCGCCATGCCGGCGATGTTCGAGGAGACGGCCCACTACGACGGCATCGCCAGCAGCCACAACATCGTCATCAATGAAGAGACGGGATACGCCTACGCGGTCGGCGCCAGCGGAGGCGGGGAAACCTGTGGCGGCGCGTTCCACATGATCAACATTCAGGATCCGTCCAACCCGACCTTTGCCGGTTGCTTCGGCGATTCGAACGCGGGGCGGCGCGGCACCGGATATACTCACGATGCCCAGTGCGTACTGTATCACGGGCCCGACGAGGATTACCAGGGCAAGGAGATCTGTTTCGGGTCGAGTGAAACGGCGCTCACCATCGCCGACGTAACCGACAAGGACAATCCGGTCGCCGTTGCGGCCGCCGGCTATCCCAATGTCGGCTACGCCCACCAGGGGTGGCTCACCGACGACCACCGCTACTTCTACCTGGACGACGAACTCGACGAACTGTCACAGGAGCTGCAGGGCACGCGGACGCTGATCTGGGACCTCACCGATCTCGATGACCCGATCATGGTGAAGGAACACTTCGGCACCACCAAGTCGAGCGACCACAACCTCTACATCCGCGGCAACCTCATGTACCAGTCGAATTACCTCAGCGGTCTTCGGGTGCTCGACATCAGCGACCCCGAGAATCCCGTAGAAGTCGGCTTCTTCGATACCGTCCCGTTCGGGGACAACGGACCCGGCTTCGGCGGCAGTTGGAGCAACTATCCGTTCTTCGAGAGCGGCACCATCGTGGTGACCAGTTCACGCGAGGGAGTGTTTCTGCTGAAGAAACGGCCGACGGAAATGACGCCGTAGGGGCAGTCGGCTATCGGCGGTCGCCGGGCGGTGGTTTGCTGACCGCTGACAGCCGACCGCCGATAGCCACCTAATGCCGCGCCTCGAGTGACGTAGAGGGCCTCCCCAGGAGTTGCTCGGTAAAGTCGAGCCGCTGTTCCAGGCTTCGCAGCCGCTCGGCCTGCCGCTCGTGCAACCGGTCCACCCGCCAACCGAGATCCTCCACCGCGGCGCGCAGCCGGTCCATCTCTTCCGCGGTCTCGCCCCGGCGGCGATCCACGTTCTGCAGCACCGTTCGCACCGCCACCACCAGGAACACACCCAGAATCAGGGCGGACGACACCCGGGCTCCCGACTCGAGGAGGATCAGGTGTTCAGGTGACATAGGCGGCAACCTCCGGGGAGGGGGACGGTCGCTTCCATCCCACATCAAAGGTAGCGTTGTATGTTGCAACATGCAACATACCACCCGGCCCTGATTGCTTAAACCTATGTGTGATTTAACGTTAGGGCTCTAGCCACCGGCCGCCGACACACACCTCCGCCACCGCCGAGGCGTCGGACCCGCAGATGAAGGCAGGAAGAAGGGTGGCCGCATCGGCCCCGGTCAACTGGTCGGCATCGAGATCGAGGGCCGCGAAATCCGCCACCGCGCCGGTGGCGATCACCCCGGCCTCCAGGCCCAGCGCGTGGGCACCGTTGACGGTGGCCATGTCGAATACCGGGCGCGCCACATCGCCGTCGGGTCCCCGCATGATCCCGCGACTCTCGTGGGCCAGTCGCTGCCCGTACTCCACCCAGCGCATCTCCTCCATCATGGAGATGCGGGCGTTGGAATCGGTACCCAGGCACATCCGTCCCCGCTGGGCCGACAGGTGAACCAGGTCAGCGATGCCGTCTCCCAGGTTGGCTTCGGTGGTGGGGCACAGGCAGACGGTCCCGCCACCGGCAAGAAACCGTTCCATGTCCTCCGGCCTGGTGTGGGTGCAGTGCACCCCGGTGACACGATCCATCGAATCGAACAGCTCTGTCATCAACCGCATCGGTGGCTGGCCGTACGCGGCCACCGACTCGTCGATTTCCTGACGCTGCTCCTCTACATGCACGTGGAACACCAATCCTCTGCGCTGGGCCTCGGCCCTGAGTGCAGCCATCTCCTCGAGACCGACGGCCCGGATGCTGTGGGCCGCTACTCCCAGGGATTGCAGCGGCGTGTCGGCCACCGATCCGAGGGCAGCCATGTTGTTCCAGTAGCAATCGAGGGAGGCGGTTTCGAAGCGCTGCTGCGCCGGGGCCAGCGGCTGCCCGATACCTCCGGTGCGATAGTAGACGTTCAACAACACGATGCGTATGCCGGCGTCACGAGCCGCCTGCAACACCAGACGGTCATAGGCGAAATCGCTCGCCGCGGGTGAGTGGTGGAGGTAGTGGAATTCTCCTACCGTGGTGATGCCTCCGGCCAGCATTTCGCGAAACGCCAAGAGGCACGTCCGGTAGAACGTCTCATCGTCCAGCCGGGCCACCAGTTGGTACATCGCTTCGCGCCAGGTCCAGAAGGTCCCGGCTCCCTGGGGGAACGTTTCGCCACGGCCACGCAGGGCCCGCTGGAAGGCGTGGGAGTGGGCGTTGATCATCCCCGGCACCAACGCCCGGCGCCGCAGCCGCCGGGATGGTGTCCGTCCCAACGGCCCAACGTCACCGATCACCCCACTGTCGGTGACCTCCACCTGAATGCCTTGCTCGAAGGCGCCGTCGATCCAGGTCAGATCCGCTTCGAGGATTTGCGCCATGATAGTAACACGAGTTGGAGAGTGGGGGTTAAGCCGGAAGCTACGGGAGAGACTGGCTACAATAGCGTCTCACGATGTCCCCGACCAGCGCCTCGCCCCGCACCAGGTCGCCCGCCGAGATCCACTCGTTGGGTTTGTGGGCGGTGTCCATGTTCCCGGGGCCGAAGATCACGCAGTCGAAGTCGGCCCCGCTGAGCCAGCCGCCGTCGGTGGCAAAGTACACGCTCCTGGTTTCCGTCTGCCCCACGGTACCACACAGCGTCTGATACAGTGCGTTGCCTTCCGACAGAAGCATGGGTGGGCTATTGCTAACCACCACCAATTCGAACTGCCGCTGCTGAAGTACACTCTCGACCGCGGCCCGGACCCGGTCGATCATGGCACCACTGGCCATGCCCGGCATGAGCCTGATACCGATATCGAGCCGACAGCGATCGGGCACCACATTGGTGGCCGATCCGCCATGAATCTGGGCGACGTTCAGCGTTACGAACGGAACGGTTCCGAAATGGGCGCTGTGCTCGGACGCCTCGCCCTCTCCCTCCAATGCACGGCGCAGGTCGGCAAGGGCGCCGATGGCGAGAGCCATCGGCTCGATGGCGTTGTCACCCGACTGGGGAAAACCGCTGTGGGCCGCCCGGCCGGTCAGCGTCAGGGCGAGCTGGAGATGGCCCTTGTGCATCCGCACCACGGCAAACCCGGTCGGCTCGCCGATGATGACCCGCCGGGGAAGAACGACGTCCGGCGGGCACGTGTCCACGAAATGCTTGGCTCCCAGCGTGCCGACCTCCTCGTCGAACGTCAGCAGAAGGGCAAGCGGTGCGGTCATCTCGTCGGGATTCATGCAGGCGAGCCGGTCGACGGCCAACGCCAGAAAGCCCTTCATGTCGCATGCCCCCCGGGCGGTCAGCCGATCGTGTGACTCAGCCAGCGCGAACGGATCGCTGCGCCATTCCGGCTCATCCGCAGGAACAACGTCCATGTGCCCCGACAGGACCACTCCTTCACGAGTCTCCGGGTTGCTATCCGATCCGACCTGGATGATCAGGGTGGTCTTGCATCCGTCGGCCGACAGATTGCGGGTGATACGGACCGCGGGCCGGTCGAGATAGTCGCCCACGAAATCCGCCAGTTCCAGATTACTGTTCCTGGAGGTCGCTGCGAACGCACCCCACCGACCCAACAACTCGACGGGGGAGTGAGCAGGCGTCACGACGGAAACGTT
>CAJVYZ010000287.1 GCA_913009915.1 uncultured Gemmatimonadota bacterium
CGACCTACGCCGCAAGCTCATGCAGTACATTCGCGTCCACAACAAGACGTGCCACCCCTTCATCTGGACATACCGCAACGTCAAACGACGCATCCATACTAACGCTAACTGAGTTACAGTCCACTAGCATGGCCACTTTGTTCGCCATCATCGGGGTCGATACGCTTTCGACGGCAACGGCCGACACGGCTGGTGCTTACACCTTGGCGGGACTGTTGCCCGGGAGTTACACCGTGGCGGCCGGCGCTACCGGGTTCCAGCCAGCCCAGGTGGATAGCGTGGCGGTGATGGCCTCCGAGGCGGTGGTGGGAGTGGACTTCACGCTGTCACCGTAGAGCGATTCGCGCTCGACAGGCCAGGCGGCGCCCTCTACCAGGGGCGCCACTCTTGTTTCCGGCTGGCGTAACGGCGTGACACAGCGCAGTTTTGACTTGTTCACCGATCCCACGATCCACCTCCAAGGAATTCACCACCATGCCAGATCCCGACGTCGCAGCCCGCGACGGCATTCTCGAGGCCAACCAGCGCTTCATCACCAGCTTCGCGGCACAGGACGCGAAGGATCTGGTCGCGTTGTACACCGAGGACGCCCTGCTGTTTCCTCCCCACAGCGACGTCATCGACGGTGCCGACCACATCACTGCCTTCTGGCAGGGCGCCTTCGACATGGGCCTGGCGGGCGCGAGCCTAGTGACACTCGAAGTGGACAACGAAGGCGACACGGCCATCGAAATAGGCAGCTATTCGCTGACGACCGGCGATGGGTCCATCGCCGATGAAGGGAAGTACCTCGTGGTGTGGAAGCGGATCGACGACCGGTGGTACATCCACCGGGACATCTGGAACACCAGCAAGCCAGCCTAGGGGAGCACGGAACGCCGCATCCTGCAAAACGGGTCACCAGCGGCCCTCCCCAGTCACCGGACCTAAGCCCTTACCGCCCAATGTCTTAGGCGGCCCTGCCCTGTCGAGGGAGTCGGTCTGAGAATTGCACTCCCATGGTGGGGCTCCTCATCCGGGAGCCGGTGACGACGATTAAGGGAGCGGCATGAGCTTCAATCTCAGGGTCCTGCTGGAAGAAATGATCGAGCGTCAGGCGTCGGACATGCACCTCCAGGCCGGTGTGTGCCCCAAGTTCCGCATCGACGGCCAGATGCGCTCGGGCACCTATTCTGAACGACTGACCCCGAAGCGCACCACAGAGCTGTCGTATTCGGTGCTCACTCAGCGTCAAAAGAACACCTTCGAGCTGGAGCACGAACTCGATTTCTCGTTCGGCATCCGCAACCTCGCCCGGTTCCGAGCCAATCTCGTGAAACAACGCGGCTGCGTCGGCATGGTCGTCCGCCTCATTCCCTATCAGATCCGGACACTCCATGAACTAGGCTTGCCGGCCTCGGTCGGCGATCTCGCCGAGCGTCGTCAGGGGCTGGTGTTGGTGACGGGCCCGCCGGGGTCGGGAAAGTCCGCGACTTTGGCGGCCATGATCGACAAGGTCAACCGTGAGCGCCAGGGCCATATCATCACCATCGAAGACCCCATCGAGTATCTCCACTCGCACCAGAACTGCGTGGTGATCCAGCGGGAGGTGGGAAGCGACACGAGCAGTTTTTCGACGGCGCTCCGGTCGTCCCTCAGAGAAGACCCCAACGTGATCATGCTGGGCGAGATGCTTGACGTCAGGACCATCTCGGCGGCGTTGAACATCGCCGAGACCGGGCACCTGGTCCTCGCCTCCATGAACACCAATTCCGCCGCCGAATCGGTGGCGCGGATCATCGATGTATTCCCGCCCGAGCAACAGGCTCAGGTGCGCGCCCAACTGGCGTTCGCGCTCGAGGGCGTCATCACCCAGCAACTGGTCAAGCGGGCCAATGGCCACGGCCGAACGGCCGCCGTGGAGATCCTGCTGGCCACGTCCGACATCCGGGCCCTGATCCAGCGCGACGAGATGGTACAGGTCGCCTTGGCGATGGCCGTTGAGGCGGAGGACGGGATGCAGACGATGAACGACTCGTTGAGCAGCCTGTTCCTCGAGGGCACGGTGTCGCGCGAGGACTGCCTGAAAGCGTCACCCAACGGGGACGAATTCCTTAGGATGATCGGGGAAACGACCGCGCCGGAGCGAGGGTTTCTCTCGGCAGGATGACAAAAGCGGGGGCAGCGAGGGCAGCGGGGGCAGCGAGGGCAGCGAGGGCAGCGAGGGCAGCCCCAAGATGACAGCTTACCCTAACATGGCAACCTTCTTCGTGGCAACAACTTACCGCCCTACCGCCTTACCGCCCTACCGCCCTATTCGATCCCGAGCAACTCCACTTCAAACATCAGGGTCGACTCCGGGCCGATGGTCGGTGGCGAGCCTCGTGTGCCGTAGCCCCACTGCGGCGGGATCACGATCAGGTACTTGCTGCCGACCGGCATCAGTTGGAGTGCCTGGGTCCAGCCGGGAATGACCTGGTTGAGGGCAAAGGTTGCCGGCGTTCCTCGCTCGCGCGAGCTATCGAACACCGAGCCGTCCACCAGGGTACCCACGTAGTGCACTTCGACCCGGTCGGTTTCGGCCGGCTTGGGGCCGTCGCCCTGGGTGATGACCTGGTACAGCACCCCGCTGTCCGTCTCCTGCACACCCTCCCGGGTGGCGAACTCGGCGCGGAAAGCGTCGCCGGCGGCGATATTGGCCTCTGCCTCTGCTTGCATGGCTGTCTCTTTCTGTTGACGGCCCTCGTTGGCCAGGCGCCCGAGAAGGTCGTTGATTAGTTGGGGCGAGAAGCCGGCCGTGTCGTTGGCCATGCCATCCCGTATCCCCGCCACCAATACCGCCACGTCGACCTCGGCGCCCTGCTGCTGGACGCTGGCCGCCATTCTGAGACCCACGGCGTAGCTGGCGCTGTCGGCGAAGGTTGCCAGGGAGGCTTTTCCGCCTGTATTGCATGCGGATAGCGCCAGGCCGGCAAGGATAATGGTGCCTAAGGACTTCATACGTGCTCCGGTTTGGGGAATGAGGCGGGAAGATAGGCGGTAAGGCGGTAGGGCGGTAGGGCGGTAAGGGGAGACGGGCGGTAAGGGCGGTACTGGGCGGGCGGTAAGGCAGGAGGTCACAGCACCTCAGCCACCAGCCACCAGCTACCGGCCGTCAGCAAGAACGCCGGTATGGCCCACTTAACCCACAAGTACAGCCGCCGTGAGCCCAACTCTCGCAGCGCCTCGGCCCGGACCATGGCCCAGCCTACGGTCACAGCGGCCAGCAGGGCGCCGAGTGTTTGCATACCGGATCCGAAGGTGAGATCCCAGGGGACGAACAGCCCGAGGTTGATGGTAGGTGGCAGCGACAGCAGGAACACCCCGGCGGCAGCCATCCAGATGGAAGTGCGACGGGAAAGTTGCAGGGTGTCTGCCAGACCGGCCACCAACACTTCCAACGCGGCGATGGCCGACAGCCAGGCGACGCCGAGCAATCCGACGAAGAACAAGACGGCAAAGAGAGAGCCCCACGGCATCGCTTGGAATACTTTCGGCAATGTGTCGAATATCAGCGCCGGTCCGGCGGCGGGTTCGAGCCCGAAGGCGAACACTGCCGGGAAGATGGCCAGTCCCGCCAGCAGTCCCGCCGCTGTGTCGCCCACCGCCGTCCAGATAGCACCGGATCGAAGGTCCTGCCCGGGTGGCAGATATGAGCCGTAGACGACCATGAAGGTGCCGCCCAGGGCCAGGGAAAAGATCGCCTGTCCCAGCGCGGCCAACAGGACTGCGGCGTCGATGTCTCCGGGGGCCATGTTCAGCACGTACCACTCGACGCCGGCCCAGGCTCCAGGGAGGGTCATCGCGCGGACGATCAGGAGCAGCAGGACGCCGAACAGTAGCGGCGTGACGAAGGTGCTGACCCGCTCGATGCCGGACCGCACGCCCTTCGAGAGCACCACGGCCGATGCGAGGATGATGGTGGCTGTACCCACAGACTGAAGCCCGAACGAGCGGGCATCGAAGCCGCTCGCCGGTGGCAGAATGGCCGAAGCCTCGAGGGGAACGCCAATCGACGACGCCGCGCTACCAACGGCGAAGTACAAAACCCAACCGATCACTGCCGCGTAGTACCCGGTTGCCGCCGCCACCACGAAGAAAAAGAACCAGCCCACCGCCTTGCCGAACGGTAGGCCGGCCACGGCGAACGCGCCCACCGGGCCACGCCGGGTATGGCGTCCCAGGGTCCATTCCGTCATCAGGGCGGGAATGCCCACCACGGCCACCACGACGACATACACCACGACGAAGGCCGCCCCGCCGTTGCGGCCGACCATGTACGGGAAGCGCCACACGTTGCCGAGCCCAACGGCAACGCCGATCATGGTGAGCAGGACCCCGGTACGAGAACTGAACGTCTCGCGTGGCATCTAGCGGCGGCTACTCCACGACGGAGCGAGTTGGTCCAGCACCTTCACCAGCGTGTCGAGTGCGCTATCGACCTCCTCCAAGGTGTTGTAGAAGTGCGGCGCCAACCGGATGACCGGACCACGCGCCGATGGCAGCACAGATCGGAAGAGCGTCGTGTAGGGAAAGAGTGTAGATCTCGGTGGTCGCCGTATCATTAAAAAAAAAACAAACAATGAAAGATCGGAAGAGCAACGTCTGAACTCCAGTCAGACATCCACATTGTCCTCCGCTGACCACGGTGGTGTCGTAGCTC
>CAJVYZ010000288.1 GCA_913009915.1 uncultured Gemmatimonadota bacterium
GGCGGCATAAGGGCAGGTGGAGGATGGTGTCATGAGGGTAGATATAGGCGTAGGTGCAGTGAGTATGTGGTTTAGTTTTTTTTTTTTTTTTCAAGCAGAAGACGGCATACGAGATATATCAGTGTGACTGGAGTTCAGACGTGTGCTCTTCCGATCTTGCTGTTAACGGCCGCGCCGATCTCCTCGAGCGCCTGTCGCCAGGAGATCGGTTGCCATTTCCCGGAACCCCGGGCACCGGCGCGCTTGAGGGGCTGCATCAATCGGTCGCCGTCGGACAACTGCAGCCAGGACGAGGCATCCGCGGCGCTCACCCGCCCCCTGCTGCGGTTGGACTCGGTCACGCCGGAGACCTCGACCACCTGCCTGCCCGGCTTGCTGCCGGTGCTGCTGACCGCGATGTCGTTGGAGTGCATCACTTATCGGACGCAGCGGCGGGTCTTTCGCCTGGGTTTCGATTCCGTCGTGCTGCTGCTGGTCTACGCCGCCGGCATGGCGGTCATCGTCATGGAGTAGCGCGTCTCACCTGAATGATGCCCCCTCTCTCGCGCGGAGCGGTCGTGGCAAAACTCGGGTGAAGAAGTCGCAGCGGCGCACCGCTTCAAGTCCGCCCCGCCCCCCACCGATGAATGATTAGCGGACGTTGTTGGCGCGGGTGGGCAGAGCCTACCCATGAAGCACGCCCCGATTGCGGTCACAGGTAAACAAGTTTGCCTGTGCCACCCGAAGACCAGAGTTGGCGGGAGGCGTCAAAAGCGTGGATACGGCGACACACCAACAGTGGCTGACAGACACGCGGCGATTTTGGAATGCGGGCTCGGAGTTTGAAGCCAAGTATCGCCGAATCTGCCTCTCGCCCGAAATCGACGCGACCGAGGACGAAGCTCGGCTGGGCGAACTCTGGGAGCAAGAGACCGCCGCCGCCATCCCCCGCCTTCTGCACGGCATCCCGCTGGAAGCCCATTGGACATGCCTGGAGATTGGCTGCGGCATAGGCCGGTTGATGAAACCGCTGGCCCGCCGTTGCCGGCGCGTGATCGGGGTGGACCTCAGCGAGAAGATGGCCACCTGGGCGCGGGAGTACCTCGCCGATCTCTTCGCCGACCGAAACGCTCTGGGCCCGAAGTTGGCAGCTCGTGCCGCGGCGGGCCTCGCCGACGAAGAGGAGATCGCTCTGTCATGCGAGGTTCTTGCGCGCCAACTTCTCGAGCGCTGGCGCTGACTCATCGGCCGTCGCCCGTCTGTTCTGAAGCACTCCGAGACTGAGGCAGAGACCATGGCACGCAGCTACATCGCGCTTCTGCGCAAGGACGAGGGCAGCGACTACGGCGTCGAATTTCCCGACTTCCCCGGCTGTGTGACGGCGGGCAAGACCCTGGAGGAGGCCCCCGGATGGACATTCACAGTAGTGCCCCCACCCTGCCCGAACAGTCGACACACGGTGGTCGAGACGGCTGCAGTCTGCCTCGCGGAGCAGACTGCCTTGGGAGGGGGACCCCGAACCTGGAGAAACCGACGGTCTCGGACTGCGAGCGGGCGGGAGAGCCGGAGGGCGAGGCCGCCTCCTAAGAACTCCTCTGGCCCCAACCGCCCGCTACTCCGGCTCGTCCGGGGCGGCTCGAATGAGCCGCAGCCTCTCCGCCCGGAGGTACACGTATCCGTCCTGAACCTCCACCGTGCCCTGGACGTCCAACTTCCACCGGAGGTCCGACCGCGAGCGAAGATCGAGGGAGAAGCCGTTGCCCTCGGGCTTGCTGCCGGTCACCCATAGGGAGAACGGACCGTCTTGCAGCACCCAGTCGTCGGCGCTTCGACGGCTGTCGTTGGGGAGGTCCCCGAGGAGGTTGCCGCCACGGAAGGTCCCCGTCACCCGCACTACGCGGCCCCTTGCTTTCTCGCCGTCGATCACGAGGGCCTCGAGGCTTGATCGCGGGGCATCGAAGCCGTCATCCTCCTGTTCCGGCAGGACGAGCATCGTCCACACGTGAAACGGCTTTCCCGACACCTGCTCGCTCTTCATCTGCGCCGCGATCCCCTGGGGAATGAAGGCCCCCACCACCTCGACTTCGCGGCCGACCCAGCCACCTGCGTGCACGCCAAAGAGATCGACGATCTCGGGGACGGGGTTCAGCGCGATGGAGTACTGTTGATAGAGCGCATAGACGCGTGACCGGGGCCTATGGTCGTCACTCCGCCGCGGCTCCAGCAGGAGCGCTGGGCCAAGGAACCCCACGGTGCGAATCGATTGGCCCACCGGCCAGCGGCCCGGGTTCTCGTCGAGGCTGAAGTTCTCGGGCTCGCCGTACAGGGCCTCGTAGCGGCTGAGGCTCGCCCCGATCTGGACCCGCAGAGAACCAAGTCCGCCGACGATCGGTTGACCTGCCGCACCCGCCGCCGTCGTTGCCAGCGCTACGACGGTGCAGATCAGCACTCTGCTCACGCTACCCCCCGATTGTCCGATTCTAGCTCCCACCCCGCATGGACGCGCAAGCATTCGGGTGTGCGTCATCGGTATGGGTGATGTCACAGAGTCGTTGAATGGCTGCCGATCTGATAGTAGTATTACTATCGGACTGGAGGCCACAATGCCGAATACCTTCGCCGCGCTCGAGGCAGAGCGCGACACTGTCCTCAAGGAGATGGCTCACATCGGTGACATGCGCCGGGGCTCAATCACCGAGACCTTCCGCGCGTGTGGCAAGAGCAACTGTGCCTGTCGTCAAGCCCACCACCCCGGCCATGGCCCCTACTACGCCTTCACGACCAAGGTGGCCGGCAAGACAAAGACCGTCCAACTTCGTGCCGGCTCGCGCCTGGCGAAGTTCGAGCGCGAAGTGGACGCCTACCGACGCTTCAAGGCCTTGAGTGAGCAACTGCTGAAGTTGAACGAGGCGATCTGCGACATGCGCTCGCAAGAAGAGGAAGAGCCTGCCGGGCGGAAGGCGGTAAAAAAAACCTCACGCGGGTCGTCCAGGAGGAAATCGGGCAGGAAGTAGACCGCCTGCTCACAGCTTTGCTGGGCAAGGACGCAGAAGTGGCTTCTCGCGTGGACTTGGAGGCCACCGAGATGGCGATCCGCTCCTCCATGCACGGCGTGGGTGGCACGCTGCTGGAGAAGATGCTGGACTCGGACCCCGGTTACCGTGGACCACGGGTCCGATGTCGGCTGGGGCACGAGGCCGACTTCGTCGATTACCGCAGCAAGAAGGTCCTCACCGTCTTGTCCCGAATCCAGATACGCCGCGCCTATTACCACTGCATCCCATGCCAAGAGGGGGTGATACCCAAGGATTCCGACCTGGACATCGTCGCCACGTCGTTTTCCCCGGGGGTACGACGCCTCATGGGCCGGGTCGGGGGCAAGGAGCCCTTTGCCGAAGGCCGTCGCGATCTGAAGGAACTGGCCGGAATCGTAGTCAAAACCAAGCAGGTGGAACGGGTCTCGGAAGCCATCGGCGAGCAGATGGAGGCCATCGCGGGCAGACAGCGCGCCGCGGCCTTCTCGGGCAGGATCGTCGTGCTCAAGCCGGTCCCCAAGATGTACATCGCGATTGACGGTACCGGGGTGCCCATGGTTCGCCGCGAGACGGAAGGTCGCCGGGGCAAGGACCCGACCGGCAAGGCAAAGACCCGGGAGGCCAAGCTGGGCTGCGTCTTCACCCAGACGGCCGTCGACGACGAGGGGTGGGCGGTCCGTGACGACGACTCGACCACCTACGTTAGCGCCATCGAATCCTCCGAGAAGTTCGGCCGGCGGATCTTCACGGAGGCCATTCGTCGCGGCATTCGGACTGCCGAAGAGGTCATCGTCCTTGGCGATGGCGCGCCTTGGATCTGGAACCTCGCCGGAGAGCACTTTGCGGGTGCCACCCAGATCGTCGACCTCTACCATGCTCGCGAACACCTCTCCGATCTCGGCAAGGTCCTCTACGGGCCCGGAAGCTCCAAAGCGAAGGATTGGGCCGAGGCCCGTATCGATGAACTCGATGCCGGCAACATCGAGGCAGTCCTCGCAGCTATGCGACGGCTACGGCCAAACGCCCAAACCGCCCGCGACGAAGTCCGCAAGGCCGCCGAGTACTTCAAGACCAACGCGGAGCGAATGCGGTACGGCCAGTTCCGACACCTCGGGCTCTTCGTTGGCTCCGGTGTCGTCGAGGCCGGCTGTAAGACGATCGTCGGACAGCGCCTCAAACAGTCCGGGATGCACTGGACCGTCAGAGGAGCCAACGCCATCATGAGTCTTCGGTGCTGGGACCTCAGCGGGCGCTGGGAGCACTTCTGGGAGGCTCGTTCGGCCTAACCGGACCCACGTTCATGACGCACACCCCGGATTGATTCAAGCCTTGACACGAGTGATGTTACGGACGTAACCTGCCAGTCTCATGATCACCTCGGTCGCAGTCCGTGTGGGTGTACCGTCGGGCCCGGCGAACGGTCCGTCGCTGCGACTGTCGCTGCTGGCCCTGCTGCTGCTGGCCGGCTTCCACGGCACCAACCATTTCATGTTCGACATCGGCGTGTTTCCCGTCATGGCGTTCGCAACGGCGCTGATCTTTTTTCGTCCAGACTGGCCGTTGCAATTCGTGCGATGGCTCAAACGCCCAGATCGGAAGAGCGTCGTGTAGGGAAAGAGTGTAGATCTCGGTGGTCGCCGTATCATTAAAAAAAAAAATAA
>CAJVYZ010000289.1 GCA_913009915.1 uncultured Gemmatimonadota bacterium
GCGGGACCCCTCGGTTCGGTATTGGGCCGCTTCCTGTGGCGCTTCCTCGGACTGGGGGCCGTGGGGTTGCCCCTGCTTGGTTTGGGGCTGGCCCTGGCCGGGTTCGAGCGACTTCCCCGGGTCGACATGCGGAAAGTGGCCGGCCTGGCCACCGGACTCATCCTGCTGGTCCCGTTCTTCATCGCCGTTGTGACGGGTACGACCTCCTCGGCCCTGGTCGGAAACCTGTCCGAATGGGGCATGGCGTCGAGGATGACCGGCATCGTCCCGGTGTTTCTCGCCTCGCAACTGGGGGGCGTCGTGGGATTCGCCGGTGCCTTGCTGATCGGGTTCCTGGCGTTGTCGGCGTTGACGCTGTGGGCGGTCGGCTGGCATCCACTGCAACGGCTCGAGCGAGGGATGGGCGCCAAGAAGGAGTCGGGCGAATCCGCCAGGGAGGTAACGCCGCAGGTGGGCGCCACGGCCACCGACGTGGTGGTCTCCGCGCCGGAACTCCCGGCGAGACCGAAGAAGAAGCCCGCCAAGAAACCCAGGCGGGCCGACCCGATGGTGCTGGACGAGGCGGCGCTGGCGGATACGGCGCTGCCGCCGATGGACCTGCTGGATCCTCCATCCGAGGACGACACCACCGCCGGCGAGGCCGGTCTGGACGAGTTGGGCCAGGTGTTGCTGGAGACGCTGCGGACCTTCAAGCTCGACGGCCGCATAGTGGGGCGCACCACCGGCCCGGTGGTGACCCAGTTCGAGGTGGAGCCCGCTCGAGGGGTGAAGGTCGGAAAGATCGCGGCCCTGGCCGACGACTTGGCGCTGGCGATGCGGGCGCCGTCGATCCGTATCGTGGCGCCGATTCCGGGGCGCGGTGCCGTCGGCGTCGAGGTACCGAACCCTACGGCGCACGTGGTGACTCTCAGGGAGTTGATGGAGGCTCCGGAATGGGCCAGCGCCCGGGCCATCCTGCCGATCGCCTTGGGGCGGGACCTGGAGGGCCGGCCGGTGATCGCCGACCTGGCCAAGATGCCGCACCTGTTGATTGCGGGGGCAACCGGGTCCGGCAAGTCGGTGGCGATCAACACCATGATCACCAGTCTGGTGTATCGCTACAGTCCCAAGCATCTGCGGTTGTTGATGATCGACCCCAAGATGGTCGAGTTGTCGATCTACAACGCTCTACCTCATCTCAGGCGCAAGGTGGTCACCGACAACCACGAAGCCGCCGGCGTGCTCAAGTGGGCGGTGATCGAGATGGAACGCCGCTATCGGTTGCTGCACGCCAACAACGCGCGCAACATCACCGACTTCAACCGCAAGGTGGAAGACGGCAAGCCGCTCAAGAACGTGGTGCCTCCCAAGCCGACGTTGTCGAGCATCACCCAAGAGGACGCGGACACGCCGCCGCCCGAGCCGGTCGACGAGGAGTACCGGGAAGGGACGCTGCCCTACATCGTGGTGATCGTGGACGAGCTGGCCGATCTGATGATGACCGTGCCCGGGGAGATCGAAACCCCGCTGGCGATGCTGGCCCAGAAGGCCCGTGCCATCGGCATTCACATCATCCTGGCAACCCAGCGCCCGTCGGTCAACGTCATCACCGGACTCATCAAGGCCAACTTTTCCAGCAGGATCGCCTTCCGGGTTGCCAGCAAGGTCGACAGCCGCACCATTCTCGACCAGAACGGGGCGGAGGCCTTGCTGGGCAACGGCGATATGCTGTTCCTCCCGCCGGGGAAGAGCGAACCGATGCGGTTGCAGGGAGCGTTCATCGGAACCGAAGAGTCCGAGCGCCTGACTGGGTGGTACGTGGGGCGGCGAGAGGCGCGCCGGGCGCATGCCATGGAAGAGGCCCGGGAAGAGGAAGACATCCTCGACGTGGTCCGGGCCTTCGAAGGCGAGGACGGGACCGCTCCCGCTTCCGGCGCCACGGAGGATCGAGACACCCTGTTCCGAGAGGCGGCCGAAGCATGCCTGCAGAATCAGGGCGGGTCGACCTCCTTGTTGCAGCGCAAGCTCCGGATCGGTTACGGCCGCGCCGCGCGCATCGTCGACCAGTTGAATGAGGTCGGTATACTGGGCCCACCGGATGGGAGTAAGGCGCGGGAAGTGTTGATTGGGTTTGATCAACTTGATGAGTATTGTCGGTAGGGGGCGTAGGGCGTAGGGCGTGGGGCGTGGGGCCGTGGGGCGTAGGCCCCCCCGGACCGCCTGTCCGCCTGTAGGGGCGACGCATGCGTCGCCCTAAAGGGAGGATGGATCGAATTGTCCGGGCGACGCATGCGTCGCCCCTACGGATGTCGCTAGAGCGACCTCCCGATCCAACGCTGTTACCTGCCCTCGCTGCTCCCGCCGCCCCCGCCGCCCCCGCTTTTTTGCCCCCCGTTGCGGCTAGTTGATGCAAAGCATTACGGCCGGGTGGGCAATACTCTCCCATGTCCCGACAGTTCGTACCGGTCGCCGAATGGAAGGACCCACGTCATCGGCGCGGCCTTCTGGCCGAGTTGGCGGCGGCGGCGTTCTTGACCGCCTGCGGCTGGTCGGTGGAGGCGCACCGGTTCCGGTTGGGGCGGAGCGACATCGACCTCATCGTGCGGCGCGGGAGCATGGTGGCCTTCGTCGAGGTCAAGGAGCGGCGCGGGCCGGCCTTCGGTAGTGCCGGCGAGGCGGTCGGCTGGCGCAAGCGGCTGAGGATCGGCCGGGTGGCGGCGGTGTGGGTGGACCGGCACGGCAGGGCGGGGGATGTGTATCGGTTCGATCTGGTGGCGGTGGAACGGCGGGCGATCGAGCATGTGGAGGATGCGTGGCGGATGTGATGACAGCGGGGGCAGCGGGGGCAGCGAGGGCAGCGAGGGCAGGTCGGTTTAGCGACATCCGTAGGGGCGACGCATGCGTCGCCCCCAAACGACGATGGTGGACCGAAATCGTCCGGGCGACGCATGCGTCGCCCCTACGGGATTCTTTTCGGCCTTGCTTCGGATTTTATTCGGTATTAGTTTGGTTGTGTCAAAGTGTAGCAAAATCGGTCACTTTTTTACTCAGGGGTGAAGCATGGCGGCGGACGACAAGGGCGATACGGGACTGAGCACGGAGCGGAAGAAGGCTTTGAATCTGGCTATCGCGCAGATCGAGAAGCAGCTGGGCAAGGGGGCGATCATGCGCATGGGATCCGATAACCCCAGAGATGCCGTCTCGGCGATTCCGACCGGTGCCATGAATCTCGATGTGGCTACCGGCATCGGCGGCGTCCCTCGCGGGCGTATCACCGAGATCTACGGCCCGGAGTCGTCCGGCAAGACCACGTTGACGCTGCACGTGGCGGCCAACATCCAGAAAATGGGCGGCGTGGCGGCGTATATCGACGCGGAACACGCGCTCGACATCGAATACGCCGGCAAGCTGGGTGTGGATGTCGAGAATCTGCTGGTGTCGCAGCCGGACACCGGCGAGCAGGGGCTGGAAATCGTGGACATCCTGGTCCGCTCCGGTGCGGTGGACCTGATCGTGATCGACTCGGTGGCGGCGTTGGTCCCCAAGGCCGAGATCGAGGGCGAGATGGGCGACAGCCACATGGGTCTCCAGGCCCGGCTGATGAGCCAGGCGCTGCGCAAGCTGGCGGGATCGATCAGCAAGTCCAACTGCGCGGTGGTGTTCATCAATCAGCTGCGCGAGAAGATCGGTGTCATGTTCGGCAATCCCGAGACTACTACGGGTGGCAAGGCGCTCAAGTTCTACGCCTCCCTGCGCCTGGACATCCGCCGGATCGGCCCGGTCAAGGAGCGGGATCAGATCATCGGCAATCACGTGCGGGTGAAGGTGGTCAAGAACAAGGTGGCCCCGCCGTTCAAGCAGGCGGAATTCGACATCATGTTCTCCGAGGGGATCAGTCACACCGGGTTGGTGGTGGACATGGCGGTGGAGGCCGGCATCATCCAGAAGTCCGGCGCCTGGTATTCCTACGGCGATCAGCGCATCGGTCAGGGCCGGGAGAACGCCAAGCTGTTCCTGCGGGACAATCCGGAGTTGGGCGAGGACGTCGAGCGCCGGGTGCGGGAAGCGGTGGGATTGGCTTATCCTCCCAAGGTGGCGGCGGCAGAGCAGGCGGTGGACTCCGGCAACACGTCCGCCAACACGTCGGCCAAGACGCCCGCCAAGGCGCCTACCAAGACGCCCGCCAAGACGCCCGCGGGCAAGGAGGCCTAGGGTGTTCAGTCCGGCGGGTGGCTGGGGCGGTGGTGGGGACGGGGGTGGGTGCGTGGGTGCGACGATCAGCGCCCTGGTGCCCGACGCCCGGCGAGCAGGGGCGGTCAAGGTAGAAGTGGATGGGCGGTTGATGTGGACCGTCACCCGGGAGGCGGCGGAGCGAGAAGGGTTGCGCGAGGGGCAGGTGATCGAGGAGCCGCTGGCCGGCCGGTTGGAGGGGGCCGCCGATGAGGAAGCGGCCGTGCGGACAGATCGGAAGAGCACACGTCTGAACTCCAGTCACACTGATATATCTCGTATGCCGTCTTCTGCTTGAAAAAAAAAAAAAAAACTGATAAAAAAAAAAAAGACAAAGAGAAAAAAAAAAAACTACACAAGTGTACACACAAACCACAGTTGATTGAAGCTGGTATTGATTCTTAGATGCATGATATCAATTACACAGTCAT
>CAJVYZ010000290.1 GCA_913009915.1 uncultured Gemmatimonadota bacterium
AAATGCCGGCGGTCGGTGGTGAGGAGCGAGACCAGCCCCAAGCGCTCGGCCTGGGCCACGATCGAGGCGTCGACGAAACCGAGTGGTGCCTCGCGGTAGATGCCCATCAGTTCGGCCGCGCGGACGAGGTCTTCTTGGTGCAGCGGTTCGATGGAGAACTCGCCGTCGGCCAGAGCGCGCGCGAAGGCCTCTTCGGCCTCGGGCCCGATCCGTGTTCCCAGCAGATAACTGACCTCAGGGATGATGGTGACCGGAAGACTGATCCGCCTCGGGCCACCGGCCCACCAAGCGGCAACCCGTTCATGCCAGGCGTCGGAGCGGTCGATCAGGGCGTATATGGCCCCGGTGTCGGCCAGGACGGTCAGTCGTGGGGCTCCCGCCAAAGCAGCTCGTCGACCCGGTCGGCGGTTTGGGCGCAACCGGACGCGAACTGTCCGGCCACCGAGGGGAGACGGGTGGCCGGCTTCTGGGAACCGAGCAGATAGCCCGCTACGGCCTCGCGGACCAGCTGGGCGAAGCTCTTCCCTTCCCGCCCGGCCTGTTCCTGTGCCTGGCGGAGGAGTTGCTCATCGAGGAATACGCTGGTCCGCTTCATGGCATATAGTATATGACATATATATGCCATGAGCAACCGGGGGCATTGAATGCCACGAATCACGAATATCGGACTCTCAAGTGAATCTGGGACGGTCCAACTTCACTTCAACATTCATGATTCCTGGCATTCATTATTCATTCTTCCCTCGTCGTCCTGAACACGAACCGGTACGCCTCAGCCGATTCATCGTACACGGCCTCGAACCCCGTGGGCCACGCGGTGACCACACCGGCGTCCGGGACAGCGGGCACATCCATCACGAAACTTTGCCTTGCCTCCAGTTTTGCTTGGCTGATCATGGGCTCGACCGAGATGAGCGACTGCTGGTAATAGCCCACGATCATCGATGCGCCGAACAAATCGGTGTCATCGAGTTCGGCCTCAAGCATGGCATGCATGCCCATCGCTGGGACGCACAGGCCGACCAGGGTACCCAGGTCGGGAATCTCCATGTCGGGAAGGGTGTATCCGCTCGGCAACGAGGCGGGTTTCTCCAAATCGGAGCAATCCACCGCCGCGATCTCCGCCGGAGACAGCGTAAAGAAATGGAAATCGAAGTGCGGTGTCATGAAAAGCGCCGGCGGGTGTCCATGCGCCTCCCAGTTGATGCCGAGGTGATCGACCCCAGTCGCTTCACGAACTTCCGCGGGAAGCCTGACCGCCGCCACCAACACGGGCGGAAAAGCGAACTCGGCGTCGGCCGGGGCCCCTTCGATCGCGGCAAGCGGAATCGTCGCGCCGAATTCCACGACTTCGTCACCGGAGATCGTACCCCAGGTACAGACATCAGCCCCGAACATGTCTTGGCACTCTCCTTCTACCATGCGGGGTCGCTCGGAACAGCCACTCGCCACGACGATCAGACCGATGATCGCGGCGCGATTCAGCGACGGGTTAAGAAGTGTCATTCGGGTTTCCTCTCTAAGGGCCATCATGTGGCGGTCGGTGAACGCGTTCGAGAGACAGAAGGTGCCTCGGCCAAGACATTAACCTGTGGCGCTCGGCTGGATTGCGGAAGTCCCTGCTGCCTATGTGCCGGTCGATACCCCTGTACCATCTCGGACTGGGCGCACGGTCCGCGGGGTGCCAACAACCGTTGGCGCATACCGCACGCTGCTACAACGGGGCCGGCTGCACCTCCAGCAGGTGGCCCGTGATCCCGTGGACGGCCGACGCACCTCAGGTTCGCTGCCTCACGAAGATGGACGGAGTAGCCACCTGACCCTCGATCAGCGCACTGTTTCGGTCGAACCGTGGCCCGCTCCATACCGGCTCCGGCTGTTCGGCGAGTGGCGCGTAGCGCGACGCAACCGTCGCGTCACTGAACACATACTGCGTATGGTGCATGACGAGCAGGCCGCCGTGTCTGAGCAAGCGATCGAAAGCAGACAGCTGCGCGTCGAATTTTTGGAACGGGTAGGTCTGTGCCAGGCTTCTGACGCCCTGAGCCTCAACCGCATGAGGGGTCCGCTGGAGCACGGCCATGCAGAAAATCGCGTCGAAGGGACCCTCTTTCCGGATCAATTCGTCGTCGGAGTCGATGAAGCAAATCCTATCATCCACCTGGAGCGCCCGGCAGATTGCGAGACAGCGGGGGTTGATCTCCGCCCCAACGATCCGAGCCGATGGGAAATACTCGCGCAGCGTGATGACCTCTTCTCCGGTGGCACAACCATACGATAGGATCTCTAGGTCCTCGCGCTCTTCGAAGTACGCCTGGCACGCCCCGAAGATGCCAGGGTAGCGGTTCATCGAAGTCACCACCGTGGTTTGGTGCAGTTTCCTCCCGCGCAAGGCTTTCAGCAGCGCCACGGCGCGGTAGTCCCGGTCGGAGAGAAAGACCTTCACGGTCCTGGCGGAGTGGACCACGGAGCGCAGTGCGCCGATGCTCAACCGGACCAGGGGATTTGCGGACTCTTCTCGCTGGCGCAGGGTCTGCCTGAGTTTCTCGACGAAAGACACGACGATATCGTCCTCCATCATCGTCAGTCAGAATCACGCTTCGACCCTGCGGGCACTTGGCTACGCCTCATCGGGTCCCGGAGACCCTTACTTGATCGCGATATTCTCTAGTTGTGAGCTCATGTGCTGCAGCTCTGCAAGGATGTCGGCGAGTCGGCTTTCTAGGCTTGAGAGTCCGTCGTAGAGAGTTTCCGTAGCCGTGGTACCGTCCTTCGTTGCCTTGAGTATCTCTCGAAGCAGTTGTTCGTCGCTCATCAAAAACCTCCACGGTAATAGTTACGGTATAGTAGGCCGGATTTGGCCCACCTTGCCCATCTCGTAAGTTATATGCCCGGGGCGAGATTCGAACTCGCACGGGAGTTGCCTCCCTTGGGATTTTAAGTCCCATGTGTCTACCAGTTTCACCACCCGGGCGGGTGGTCCCGCTACTGCCCCTAACCTCACTACCTGCACGGACTTCTGCAACTCGGTCTCCGTTGAACGATGCGTCGAGCATCGACTGAGTTTGGCCGATGGTAACAAATCGGGTAACCGGGAAGTCCCTTGTCAAAAAGTGACCCTCTCTTGCCACACAGTGTCCAATATGATGAATCGAGCCCCGGGGAATCATTCCCCCATGGCTGCCTGGCACGTCATGTCCAGCCCAGGCATTACCACGCTTCAACCAACCCTCATAGCCATCGGCAGACAAAAAGAGCAGCGATATGCATGCTGTTCATAACTGGAGTCGTTCACGTAACTCTGCTGTTATCGTTTTGTCATCATCTGGCAAACCGGCGGTAAGGTCCGTGTGGAATGTTGGGGTAGCACCTGACCCATTCCGCTGGAGGTATCCCGTGTTTGAGAACATGGTCGCATCCAATGCCCGGATGCGGAAGCCCGTAGGATCGGCGATGATGTCGATCGCCGTTCAGGCTGCGCTAGTGTATGGCGCCGTCATGGCCACCAAGGGTACCGCGAAGACGATCGACGTGATGGGCGGGGACGGGCCCATCGTGTTCTATCCGCCCAATGCTCCAGAACCGCAGCCCGATCAACTTCCGCCGGAAGACATTCTAGCGGCCAACCCGCCACCCAAGGGGTTCCAGACGGTCGTGGCCATGGCGAAGATCCCAAAGGAGATTCCGCCGGTAGACCTAGCCCGGAAGTTCAACCACGAGGATTTCGCGGGGAGGGGGGTTGAAGCTGGCATCGCGGCCGGCATCGTGAGTGGGACCGGGCCAGTCATCAAGGGCGAGGTCTTTCTAGCCGCGGAGCTGGGAGACCGGCCGAGATTGATTTCTATCGAAGAGCCGCGCTATCCCCCCGTTCTGGAAAGCGCCGGCATCACCGGTCGTGTGGTGCTCGATTTCATCGTCGATACAGTCGGGCGCGTCAAACGGAACTCGGTCAAAGTGATCAACTCGACCAACAAGGCGTTCGAGAAGCCAGCCCTCGACGCGCTTGGGACGGCCGTCTTTTCGGCGGGCAAGGTTCACGGCCAGCCTGTCCAGGTGTTGGTCCGGCAGGCGATTTCGTTTACCCAACAGACGCGGCGAGGGGGAGGCATCAACCCGTAGGACCTCAAGCCGTCCCCTCACGTCGGCCCGCACTACCCGGGCGATCCGTCCCCGTCTTCGCGCTCGACTTCCAGATCGGGCTCGAACAGCCCATGCTGGTAGGCGATCGCCCGCAGGGTCGCATCATCGAGCGCCTCGAAGAACTGTTCCAGACCCTGGACGACATCGGGCTCCCTGGTACCACCGTAGGTACGCTCGAGCACTTCGAGGATACCTTGCACCATCGCTTCTCGAGTGACCTCGAGCGCCTCAGCCTGCTTGGATACTCTCGTCATGGTCTCCTCCTTCGACGCTACGGGTAACCGTTCACTCCTTGCTGGTGCCGCGGTCAGCGCGGCCGGGCTTCCATAACTCCACCTTCCCTCGCGAGTACCAGTGGAGAACCGTGCCCCTCTCAACTGTGTCGGGCGCCCGGAAGCCCAAGCCCTCCTCCTTAGATCGGAAGAGCACACGTCTGAACTCCAGTCACACTGATATATCTCGTATGCCGTCTTCTGCTTGAAAAAAACAAAAAACACA
>CAJVYZ010000291.1 GCA_913009915.1 uncultured Gemmatimonadota bacterium
TCCGAGCTAATTCGGCGGCCACGAAGAATGCGTTGAGGAGAACGATGGCAACGATGGCGATCAGGCCCAGCCCGATCGCGGTACTTGGAGGGTCGTCCATGGGGATTAAAGTAGCGCCTGGAGGGTGGTTGGGGGAGTGCGGAGTGCGGTGAGGGAGGCAGTCGGCTGGTGGCTGGTGGCTAGTGGCTGGTGGCTGGTGGCTGGTGGCTAGTGGCAGGTAGCCGGGGATCCGTCTTGCGATGCCAATGGCGGGGCTGGGTGAGGTCACCACACACCGCACAGCCAACCCCCGTCTCGGGTTGCTCCACGCCCGCCACCCCACTATATACGCCTCCATGGAAGGCACTAATGCAATTCGGAACCTGGCCATCATCGCGCACGTCGACCACGGGAAGACCACGCTGGTCGATCAGATGTTGCGGCAGGCCGGCGTGTTTCGTGCCAATCAGCAGGTCCAGGAACGGGTGATGGACTCCAATCCGCTGGAGCGGGAGCGGGGCATCACCATCTTGTCCAAGAACACGGCGGTCCGCTGGGGCGATTTCAAGCTCAACATCGTCGACACGCCGGGACACTCGGATTTTGGCGGTGAGGTCGAGCGCATCCTGCGCATGGTGGACGGGGTGCTGCTGTTGGTGGACGCGGCCGAAGGACCGATGCCACAGACACGGTTCGTGCTGAGGAAGGCGCTGGCCCTAGGGCTCCACCCCATCGTGTGCATCAACAAGATCGACCGAGCCGATGCCGAACCGCTCAGGGTGCACGACGAGGTGCTGGGCCTGTTCATCGACCTCGACGCGACCCACGAGCAATTGGATGCCCCGTTCCTTTACACCTCGAGCCGGGACGGGACGGCCACAGTGGACGTCGACGAGCCCGGCGACTCGTTGACACCGCTGTTCGACGCCATCGTCGAGCACGTCCCGGCACCGAAGGGCGAGGACCAGTGCGAGGGACCGTTCCAGATGTTGGTCTCCACCCTGGATTACTCGAACTATCTGGGCCGCATGGCCATCGGCCGGATCGAGCGCGGGCGCGTAGCCCTGGGAGACGACGTGGCGTTGCTGCCGCTGGGGCAGCCGGGGCTGGTGGCCGACGAGGAGATCGAGCGGAGCAGGATTACCAAGTTGTACACCTTCGACGGGCTCAGCCGGGTGGAGGTGGCTGCGGCGGAGGCGGGAGACATCATCGTGCTGGCGGGGCTGGAGGGGATCGAGGTCGGCAAGACCATCACCGCGGTGGAGGTGCCCGAGCGGTTGGAGGGCATCGCCGTGGAGGAACCGACCATGTCGGTCGATTTCATGGTCAATAATTCGCCGTTCGCCGGCCGGGACGGAAAGTTCGTTACCAGCCGGCAGGTGCGTGAGCGGCTGTTCAAGGAGCTGGAACGCAACGTGTCGTTGAAGGTGGAGGAGACCGGCTCGCCCGACTCACTGACCGTGTCGGGCCGGGGTGAATTGCACCTGGCCATCCTGATGGAGACCATGCGGCGGGAGGGGTACGAATTCCAGGTGTCGCGGCCCCGGGTGATTCTGAAGGATGGTCTTGCCGGGGAGCGGCTGGAGCCTTACGAAGAACTGATGATCGAGGTCCCCGAGGAGTACATGGGGACGGTGATCGAGAAGTTGGGGCCCCGGCGCAGCGAGATGCTCGAGCTCAAGAACACCGGGCACGGCGGCGTGCGTATCGCGTTCAAGATCCCGGCCCGGGGCCTGTTCGGCTACCGGTCGGACTTCCTGACCGACACCCGGGGCACGGGGATCATGCACCACAGGTTCCTGGAGTACGGGCCCTGGGCCGGGCCGTTGGCGGGCCGGTCGCGCGGGGTGCTGGTGGCGGACCGGGTGGGGAGCGCGGTGGCGTTTGCGCTGAACAACCTGCAGGAGCGGGCCACCATGTTCGTCTCGCCGGGGATCGAGGTGTACGAGGGGATGATCGTGGGGGAGAATTCGCGGACCGGCGACATGGACGTCAACGTGTCGAAGGAGAAGAAGCTCAGCAACATCCGCACGACGTCGACGGACGAGGCCATCGTGCTGGAGTCTCCCAGGCGTATCACGCTGGAGTCGGCGTTGGAGTATATAGGAGAGGACGAGCTGGTCGAGATCACCCCGAAATCGATCCGGCTGAGGAAACGCGAGCTGGTGGCCCACGAGCGCAAGAAGGCCGCTCGGGCCGCGGCCAGGGCGGCGACGCAGTCGTAGCCGGCTGCCCGGCACATCGGTCATTCAACCAGGAGGGGGACATGCAGGCGCGGGAGGAGTAGGGGAGGGCGTAGGGCGTAGGGCGTGGGGCTTCGGTTGCGAAGGCCAGCGGGCTTTGGTATTCTCCGGTCCCCAAATGGCGATAGGCCGCCAGCTGAACGCTGCTAGCTGACAGCCGTTTTGGGCCTGTAGCTCAGTTGGTTAGAGCGCACGCCTGATAAGCGTGAGGTCGGAAGTTCAAATCTTCCCAGGCCCACTGAAGCGATATCTTGATCCCGCAAAGTGTTACGACGCTAGGCGGGATTTGTTTTGTGGTGTGGTTTGGTCGATGGTGTCGTTACGGACGGCTCGATTTGACACGCCCTGCGGTCACTTGCTGCCCGGGCCTTGTTGGACACAGAGCAGTGTATCACTTTTGGCCTTGTGACGTCACCTAAGTACCGTCCCAAAGGATCAGCGCTCATGAAAGTTCCGCGCAGACGGTGGCTGGTTTCCATCGGACTGGTCACCCTCGTGGCATGTCATAACCCACCGACTGGAGAGCTGCCGGCCGAGCTGGTCGTGGTGCAGGCTCCATCGAGCGTGGGCGCACCAGGGTGGGTGTTGGCGGATACCCTCAAAGTGCGATTGCTCGACCAGGCGGGGAACCCCAGGCCAGGCGTATCGTTGACCTGGACCATTGTGAAGGGTGACGGCAACGTCACCCAGATAAGCGCCACTACCGATGCCGAGGGAATCTCCGCGGCATTGTGGACCCTGGGTGAGAGATCCGGATTGAATGAACTCCGAGTCAGCGCGCTCGATGACGCGTTCGTGACCTTCAAAGCCATGGGCGAAGCATTCCGAGTGGACCGCCTCGCGTCAGGCTTTGGCATGGGATGCGGCCTGGTGGATGGCTCCCTCTGGTGCTGGGGAGAGGACTTCTGGGTGCGAACCCTGCCGCCCTCATACCGCGATGCCCCTTTGTGGTTGAATTTGAGCCCTGGGTTGGTCGATGACACGCATGATTTCATCGATGTGGCAGTCAGCTCATACTCCGTGTGTGGATTAGACCTCCAGCAGGAGGTATGGTGTGCCGGAAGGGATGCGCCTCAGGTAGCGCCCGTGAATGGACTTCCCCCGATTCGACAAGTTCGTGGCGCTGGGCTCCAATACTGTGCGCTCGCCGTGAGCGATTCCACCCCGTGGTGCTGGCGGCACGGCGCGACCGCAGGACAGATACCGGGGTCACCCGCGTTCACCAGCCTGTGGATGGAAAGAAACGGCGAATCCAGCATCACCGCGTGCGGGTTGCGCGTGGACTCGACGGCCGCTTGTTGGGGTGAGGGTCCGCTGGGCGATGGATCCACGGGGTCGTCCACTACCCCTGTGTCCGTGAGCGGTGGTCATCGGTTCATGGAACTGGCGGTCGGTGGGAGGTTCGCCTGCGGCCGGACCACCGCTGGGGATGTATGGTGCTGGGGAAGGGATTACCCGTATCCTGACGTCCTCCGCCCCACAGTGGCGACAAGCGGCGCCTACCGGATCACTGCAAGTGGGCCCTGGGCACAGATGATGTCGGCCAGCTCCATGGTTCGGTGGGAAGGTGCGGGGTTTGACGCCGTGATCAGGCCGACAGGGCTGTCACAGCTCCCGGTCGTCGGTTTCGCATCTAACGATCTATCCTGCTTGCAGCTGGTCGATGGTCAGGTGTATTGCTACGGCGCCATGTTTAATCACTCGACCATTTGGAGATATGACGAGTATGTCCCGGTGCAGCCCGTCAGGGCTGCTCCGTAGCTGCCGGCCCGCGACTGACCCACTCCTCGCGGTGTATCAAGCAACACAGTGTCTTTGCGAGGCCGGTTGGACAGGGAGATCCGGCAAAACGTCGGCATGGTGTCGATAAATGACGGCAAGGTACGGCATGCTTGGACCGAAATGACGGCAGATCGCGTGGTCCATCGTGAAAATGACGGCAAAATGTCGTGATTTGGGCCTAAACTCAAACGCCTGATAAGCGTGAGGTCGGACCGCGTCCCCGAGCTTTGCGAGGGGCGCGACTCAGCACAGCGCGATTGAAATGAGCGGTGTGCTGGAAGTTCAAATCTTCCCAGGCCCACTGAAGTGATATGAGAATCCCGCTTGGCGTTACGTCGCTAGGGACGACGTTGATGAGCTGACGGAATGGTGCTTCGCGTGACCGAGGTTCGCCGTCACGGCAAGCACCACGCCGTCGTCAGGATACACGGCCAGCACTGCCGTGTCCCCTTGCTCATCACGCAGGAAGCATCCTGTGCGTGAAACCAAAGATATTTTCGCCAAAGATCTTGGCGATTTCGTCGTCGTTCACTCCCGGATGGTCAGTCAGGTGCTTGCCAATCGTGTCATACATTTCACGATAACACCGCATTCCAGATAACAACTCGTCATTCGATACGCCACCGAAATCGG
>CAJVYZ010000292.1 GCA_913009915.1 uncultured Gemmatimonadota bacterium
CGCCGCACACCCACTTCAAGGCCGAAGTGTATGTGTTGTCCAAGGAGGAGGGCGGCCGTCACACACCGTTCTTCAGCAACTACCGGCCGCAGTTCTACTTCCGCACCACGGATGTGACCGGCACCATCACCCTTCAGGAGGGCGTGGAGATGGTAATGCCGGGTGACAATACGGTAATGGAGGTCGATCTGATCACTCCCATCGCCATGGAGAAGGGTCTGGACTTCGCTATCCGTGAAGGCGGGCACACCGTCGGCGCGGGCGTGGTCACCGAGATCATAGAGTAACCAAACCAAAAGGTCGTCACCCCGGTGCCGGCCTTTATCAAGCCCGGCGTCGCTGACGGCGCCGGGCGTGAAATGGAAGACAATGGCCAAGCAGAAGATAAGGATAAGGCTCAAAGCCTACGATCATGACCTGATCGACAAGAGTGCCAAGCTCATCGTGGAACAGGCGCAGCGTACCGGCGCCACCATAGTGGGTCCTGTGCCCCTGCCCACGGAGAAGAACGTGTACTGCGTGATCAAGGGCCCGTTCAAGGACAAGGACTCACGGGAGCACTTCGAGATGAGGACACACAAGCGGCTGATCGATATCCATCAGCCTACGCCCAAGACGGTGGATTCACTGATGCGCCTGGATGTTCCCGCGGGCGTCGATATCGAGATCAAGCTCTAGGGGCGTTGGAGAGCGATGGCAGCGATTCTGGGAAAGAAACTGGGCATGTCCCAGGTATTCACCGATGAGGGCGACCGGGTGCCGGTGACGGTCATCGAGGCTGGCCCCTGCACGGTCACCCAGGTGAAGACTGTGGAGACCGACGGCTACGATGCCGTCCAGATCGGCTTCGGCGACATCAGTGAGAAGAAACTGACCAGGGCCGAGGCCGGGCACCTGAAGAAGTCCGGCGCCGGCGGCAAGCGGCGGGGCGCCGGGCGGCTTCCTACACCCGCGCCCTGGCGCGACTCGACGGGACGTGGCCCGGCGACGGTCCCACGGGTTCGGCGTTCGACGATCCGCAACACCCCTACGCCGGCGACCTCGATCTCTTCGGGGACGCCTCCCTGTTCCAGTACCTGTGCGCCGCCCGGACCGAGCAGGGCGAGACCACCCTCGCCACCTGGCTCCTCGCCGGCGACGACCAGGACCAAATCCTCGCTCGCCAGGGTGCCGTGCGGGAACTCGCCCCGATGCTCGACTTCAGAGAGGATCTGGCAGTGCTGGGCGCCGAAGTCGGCCACCGGCTCGAGGGACCGACCCTGGCCGACTGGGCCGCCGGACGAGAGCCCGCCCTGACACCGGCATCGCGGATGATAGCGTTCGGGGTGGCGGCGGTTTCGGCGGCCGCCGTGATCGGTTGGCTGTTAGGGCTTCCCGGTTGGGTCCCCATGACGGCCTTGGCCGGACAGATGCTCTTCGCCTGGTTCTACCGCAACACCGTGCGGCGTGTCGTGGCCGAGGCCGAGCGCGCCACCCGTTCGTTGACCATCGTGGGGGCATTGCTTGCCCGCCTCGAACGGGAGGCGTTCACCGACGGCTACCTCCGGAGGCTGGCCGACGCCCTCGGCAGCGACGGCCTACACCCGTCACAAGCAATCGCCCGGCTGAAGCGACTGGCCGATTGGCTCGACTCCCGGCAGAACCCGTTCGCGGTTCCGCTGTTTGGGCTGCTACTGGGAACGACCCAACTGGCGATGGCCGTCGAGGCTTGGCGCCGGCGATACGGATCGGCCGTTCCGCGGTGGTTGACGGCCGTGGGGGACTTCGAAGCGTTGAGTTCGTTGGCCGCCCGGGCCTACGATCATCCAGATGACGTGTTCCCCACTGTTCACGACGGGCCGCCCAGCTTCGTGGCCGTGGGACTCGGTCACCCATTGATCCCGTCTGGCATGTGTGTGCCAAACGATGTCGAGTTGAAGGCCGACGTCCCCTTGTGGATGGTGAGCGGCTCCAACATGTCGGGCAAGAGCACCCTGTTGCGGGCCGTGGGAGTGAACACGGTGTTGGCCCTGGCGGGGGCGACGGTCAAGGCAAGCGCCATGTCGCTCACGCGGCTCCAAGTGGTAGCGTCCATCCGCATCGCCGATTCGTTGCAGGACGGGCGGTCCCGGTTCTACGCGGAGATCTTGCGGCTGCGCCAGATGATGGAACTGGCCGAGAAGGAACGGGTTCTGTTCCTGATCGATGAACTGCTGCACGGTACCAACTCGCACGACCGGCGCATCGGGGCGGAGGCCATCGTCCGGGGGTTACTGGACCGGCACGCCGTCGGCCTGGTGACGACGCACGACCTGGCGCTCACCTCGGTCGACGACGGAGTGCCTTACGCCATGCGCAACGTCCACCTGCGCGACCACCTCGAGGCGGGTGAGATGGTGTTCGACTACCGGCTCCATCCCGGGGTCGTTCAACACAGCAACGCATTGGCTTTGATGAAACAGGTTGGGCTCGATGTGGATCAGACGGCGCCTAGCCGGCGCGGGCCGGGGCCGGCGTAACCGGAGGGCGCTTCAGCTCACCCAGAAGCTCTTCCGCTCGGACACACCGAGCACCTTGTGGCAATGGGAGCAGAAGTACACGAATCGCCGGAAGAACTTGCCACGCAGTTGCTCGTAGTGAATGCCCTCGAGTTCCTCCTCGCAATGGGGGCAGACAGGCCATACGTCTTTCCGCTCGGTGACTTCGATCATCAGCGTCTCCCTAGAGCTGTCTAGCGTTCGGCCAGACTGGCGCAGAAATGGCCGCTGGACAATTGCCCGGTGACACCGCTGGCCCAGTTGCCGGCAAACCCGCCGGTGCTGGCCTGACGGACGAATAAGGCGGTGTACCCGCCATCGAACCGGGTCACACCGCGCCGGTTGGCTTCCGACCCGAGTCGCACGGTGATCTCCATGGAAGTACCCCCGTCCCGCTCGACCGGACGTTCGATCACCAGGACGCCGGGTGCCAGCGGATCGTCCGAATCCAGTGCGCCGACTTCCACCGCGAGAATCGCCCGCAGATCGATGTCGGTCGAGCCGTACAACAGCATCCGGGTGCCGTCATCGAGGCTGCCCATCGGCGGATTCTGGAGCTCCTCGCTCTGGACCATGAGCCGCATGGTTCCCGACGCGCTGCGTCCGGCGCTGTCGCCTGATGTTGCTACCATGACCAGACGGTACTCGCCGGCCCAGGTCTGAGCGGTGACGTCCATCGGCAGATCACCCTCGGCTGCCTCGCAGGCGGGAGCCACCGCGGCCTGGCTCTGGTTCGACCCGCATCCCAGTACACCCGCAACGACCACGAGACTCCATGTTCCGGCTAGACCTGCGCGCATACGACCTCCTGGAATGACCGTTCGGCATTGGGGAGTACGACCCGCTGTCTCGGGAGAAAGCTAACCTGCCTTTCCGCTGTCGAGGGCGCGCCGCCGTAGCGGCCTGGTGAGACAGGTGGGCCCTCCCGAACCTGGCAGACAGATGTCCTGCCCGGCAAACACGTGGACCTCGACGTGCTTCGCCTCGAGCCGGGCCCGAGTCACCGGATTACCGGCCAGCATGACACAGCGTTCTGGCCCAACCGCCAGCACGTTGCATCCCAGCGTCGCGAACTCGTCGTCGGGCACTTCGATCAGGTCCATGCCACGTTGGAGGAGAGCTTCCCTGAACGGGACACTCAGCAGCGGGGAGTACACCACCGCCGTGTTGGCGCCTACCGGGCTCAGCGCCGACATCAGATGGAACACGTCGCCGGCACCCTGGCCATGCGGCAGGTGTGCTACGATGACCTCGTCGACCAACCCGTGGAGATGGTCGGTGAGTTGGGCGATGCCGACGGCGTTGGTACGATAGCCCCAGCCCACGGCGATGGTCCGCTCATCCAGCCAAACCACATCCCCGCCCTCGAGACAGCCGTCGCCCTCTATGGCGCCGAGTATGGGGACACCCAGCTCCACCAGGGTAGCCTCCAGGGCCATCGGCTCATTGCGGCGGGCGGCCTTCCCCATGCGGCCGAGGATGACGCCGCGGTCGCATACCACGGAGGCATCCCGGGGGTAGAGCGAATCGAGCCCCACCGATTCATGGCGGGGCAGGCGGACGACCTGAACCTCCAGGGACTCCAGCAACCCGACGAAGGCGTCCCACTCCGCCACGGCGGCAGCCATGCTGGGACGAGCGGTGTATCCGAGGGCGCGCCATTCCTGTTCGATCCGCCCCTCGGATTGGAAGGCCGACCGTGGGTCTTTGACCAGGACCAGATCGAGAGTGCCGACCTCGGTTTGACCGCTGGTAGCAAGGCCGACAGTGCCGCTGGTCAGGACTCCACCTCGGTGATCGACACCACGGCATCGCGGTTGATCAGGATGCGTTGATTGTTGCTGTCGATGTCGATGGGCAGCACGAAGAAGCGCTCGGTCTTGGGCGGAAAGGTGTTGCACAACACCACCAGCTTCTCATCGTCCTTGAAGACGACCTCCAGGAGCCTGGACCCCCGCAACCGCATGTCATCTTCCTGAACTTCCTGTGAGTCTTTTCGCTCGGAATCGCCCGATAGGTCCTTGACGAAGTACAGCGCCTTCAGGTCCTTGAACTCGACCTTGGTGATGCCATCGTCCGTCCTGATGTGGCAGAACCCTTTGCCGGGAGCCACGTCCATG